>JBHELN010000001.1:0-5944 GCA_046263115.1 Pseudonocardiaceae bacterium
ATTGCCCCGTTCGCCGAGCTGGAACGCGCACCAGAACACGTACACACTTACCGGGTCACGCCGCTGGCGCTGTGGAACGCGCGGGCCGCGGGGCATGACGCCGAGCAGGTCGTCGACGCGCTGGTGCGCTTCTCCCGGTACGCGGTGCCGCAGCCGCTGTTGGTGGACGTGGTGGACACCATGAGCCGCTACGGCCGGCTTCAGCTGGTACACCACCCCACGCACGGGCTGGCACTGGTGTCGCTGGACCGCGCCGTGCTGGAAGAAATACTCCGCAACCGCAAGATCGTCCCGATGTTGGGCACGCGGGTGGACTCCGACACCGTACTGGTGCATCCTTCGGAGCGCGGCAGGCTCAAGCAGGGGCTGCTGAAAATCGGCTGGCCAGCTGAGGACCTGGCGGGCTACGTCGACGGTGAGGCGCACCCGATCGAGCTGGTCGAGGACGGCTGGTCCCTACGCGATTACCAGCGCGACGCGGTCACCGGATTCTGGGCCGGCGGTTCCGGGGTGGTGGTGCTGCCCTGCGGAGCGGGCAAGACGCTGGTCGGGATCGCTGCCATGGCCCGGGCTCAAGCGACCACCCTCATCCTGGTCACCAACACCGTCGCCGGCCGGCAGTGGAAACGGGAACTGACCGCGCGCACGTCGCTGTCCGCCGACGAAGTCGGCGAGTACTCCGGGGAGCGCAAGGAGATCCGCCCGGTGACGATCGCGACTTACCAGGTCATGACCCGCAAATCGAAGGGCGAGTACCGGCACCTGGATCTGTTCGACACCCGGGACTGGGGATTGATCATCTACGACGAGGTGCACCTGCTGCCCGCGCCGGTGTTCCGGATGACCGCGGATCTGCAGTCCCGACGCAGGCTCGGGCTGACCGCAACGCTGGTGCGCGAGGACGGCCGGGAGAGCGATGTGTTCTCCCTTATCGGGCCCAAGCGCTACGACGCGCCGTGGCGCGACATCCAGGCGCAGGGCTGGATTGCGCCCGCGGACTGCGTCGAGGTCCGCGTCACGCTGACCGAGTCCGAGCGACTGCGCTACGCGACCGCGGAGACCGACGAGCGCTACCGGGTGTGTTCCACCGCACGCAGCAAGCTATCTGTCGTTGCCGCCATCCTGGATCGGCACCCCAACGAACCGACCCTGGTGATCGGCGCCTACCTGGACCAGCTGGAGGAGCTCGGCGAGGCCCTGGGCGCGCCGGTGGTGCAGGGCGCGACGAGCAACAAGCAGCGGGAGGAGCTTTACGACGCCTTCCGCCGCGGCGAGGTGCGCCGGTTGGTGGTGTCGAAGGTGGCCAACTTCTCCATCGACCTGCCGGAGGCCTCACTGGCCGTGCATGTCTCCGGCACATTCGGTTCCCGGCAGGAGGAGGCCCAACGGCTGGGCCGGTTACTGCGACCCAAAGGCAACGGACGCCAGGCGCACTTCTACTCGGTGGTTTCCCGCGACACCCTCGACACCGACTACGCAGCCCACCGCCAGCGCTTCCTGGCCGAGCAGGGGTACGCCTACCACATCATCGACTCGGAAGACCTCCGCGATCTGCGCTGAGACCCAAGTTCACTCATTTACCGGTGCGTCGTCGAGGTGCTGAACGTCTGGTATTGAGCTCGGGACGCTCGCGAGGATAGCCGCCGCCCGGCTGGTTGGACGCGCTTTGCGCCGACGCCGCAACCAGCGAAATACCAACGTGAGCACGAGCAGAGCGGCGACTGCTGGGATGGCCCGCTTGGCAACCGCTCCCCCGGCGGCGTCGAGCAGGTCGATCTCGTCGGTCACCGGCGGTGGCACCAGCCGGGGCGGAGCCGGCTGCACGGTAGCCGGCTGGGTCGACGATGGCTGGGTCGACGAGGGCTGGGTCGACGACGGCTGGGTCGACGACGGCTGGGTCGACGACGGCGGTGTCGATGGTGCTGGTGACGGCGGTGCCGGTGATGGTGGCGAGGGGGCGGATGGCGGCGGCGAGGCAGCGGTAGGCGCGGGCTGGTCGGCCGACCCCAAACTCTTGCTCAGGCAGTCCGCGAACTGCCCGATGATCTTCTTACCGACATCTTCGATCAGGCCTCGGCCGAACTGGGCCGGCTTGCCCGTGATCGTCAAGTCGGTGATGACGCTGACCTTGGTGCCTTGCCCATTCCCGACGAGGGTGGCCTGCACCTTGGCCGCCGCGGTGCCCTGGCCCCCGGATGCCGAGCCCGATGCCTCGATCACGGTGCGGTGCGCAGCTTCGTCAGTCCCGGTGAAACGGCCCGATCCCCGGTACTGCAACGAGATCGGGCCCAGCCGGACCTTCACGATTCCGGCGAACTCATCACCACTGGCGGAGGTGATCTTGGCTCCCGGGAAGCATGGAGCCACCCGCTCGGGATCCAGCAGGGCCTGCCACACGGTGTCGATGGGCGCCGCGACGGTGAACTCGTGCTCCAACTTCATGCAAATCAGCCTTCCACTCCCCCAGCCACGGCGACAGCTCACCCGCTGGGTGATGGCTTCGACCATCCTGTCGTCGGGTTCGGCACCATGGCTGCAGGAGAATAAACCGGCCAGCCGTGGCGCCGAACTCGGCGACACAACAACTACCGAACAGGCCCTGTGGCGGTCAGCCTTCCACTCCGGCCGCCGCGGCGATCGCCCGTCCGGTGAGCACGCGGGCCAGGTGCTCGCGGTAGTCGGCGTCGGCGTTGCCGTCCGACATGGGGCTGGCGCCCTCCGCGGCGTGTTCAGCGGCCGCGCGGATCACCTCGACGGTGGCCGGCTGGCCGGCCAGCGCCTGCTCGACACCGGTCGCGCGGACCGGGGTGGCAGCCATGTTGGTCAGCGCCACCCGCGCCTCGGCGATCGATCCGCCTTCGATGCGCACCGCCGCGGCCACCGCGACGATCGACCAGGCCTGCGCGACGCGCTGGAATTTCTCGTAGTGCGCGCCCCAGCCGGTTTTCTTAGGGATCCGTACCTCGACGAGAACTTCGTCAGGCTCCACCGCAGTGGTGAACAGATCGACGAAGAACTCCGCGGCCGGCACGGTGCGCCGCCCGCCGGGCCCGACGATGACCATCTCGGCGTCCAGTGCCACCACCGGGGCCAGCAGGTCACCGGCCGGGTCGGCGTGCACCAGAGCGCCGCCGAGAGTGCCCCGGTGGCGGATCTGCGGATCACCCACCGTCTGGGTAGCCAGCGCGAGCAGCGCGGCGTGCTCCCGAACCAGCGGATCGTGGAGCACGTCGTGGTGCGTGGTCATGGCCCCGACGACGATCACGTCGCCGTCCTCGCGCACTCCACGCAGTTCGCTGATCTTGTTCAGATCCACCACTGTGGTCGGCGTAGCCAGGCGCAACCGGAGCACCGGCACCAAGCTCTGCCCGCCGGCCAGAATCTTGCCGTCGTCCCCGGCCTGAGACAACGCTGCCAGCGCCTCCTCAACCGTGGTGGCGGCAACATAGTCGAACGCGGACGGAATCACTGGGCACCTCCCTGCGCATCGATCGAGCCCAGGCCGCCACCGGCCGCGGACTCGGTGACGTGGTCTGAGCTGGACTTGGTGGCTCCCCGAGCGGACTGCACGGCCCGCCACACCCGCTGCGGTGTGCACGGCATGCTGATGTCGGTGACCCCGAGATGGCGCACCGCGTCGAGCACGGCATTGACCACCGCCGGCGTGGAGGCGATGGTGCCAGCCTCCCCGACACCCTTGACGCCCAGCGGGTTGGAGGTCGCAGGCGTCTCGGTGCGGTCGGTGGTGAAGCTGGGCAGATCCGCCGCGCTAGGCACGAGGTAGTCGGCCAGCGTGCCACTGATCAGGGTGCCGCCCTCGTCATACACCGCCTCCTCGAACAGTGCCTGCGCGATGCCCTGTGCCAGCCCTCCGTGTATCTGCCCCTCGACGATCAGTGGGTTGACCACCTTGCCCACATCGTCTACGCAGACGTAACTGCGGATCGTTACCCAACCCGTCTCGGTATCCACTTCGGTCGCGCACAGGTGGGTGCCGTGGGGAAGGAGAAGTTTTCCGGGTCGAATGTGTAATCGGAGTCCAGTGACGGCTCCATCCCGTCTGGAAGGTTGTGCGACGTGAATGTCGCCAGGGTTACCTCCTGGATCGTGACGCTCCGGTTGGTTCCCTTGATGGTGAACTTGCCCTGGGCAAACTCAAGGTCGGCCTCGGAGCACTCCAGCATATGCGCGGCGACCTTGCGGGCCTTGTCAATAACCTTGTCCGCGGCCTTGACTACCGCGATGCCACCAACTGCTAACGACCGGGAGCCGTAAGTGTCCAGACCTTTTGGCGAGCTCTGGGTGTCGCCGTGCAGCACCTCAACGTCCTCGAACGGCACACCGAGCTTGTCGGCCACGATCTGGCTCCATGCCGTCTCATGCCCTTGGCCGTGCGGGGACACGCCGGTGACCACCTCGACCTTGCCGGTCGCCAGCATTCGGAGGCTGGCATGTTCCCAACCACCCGCGCCGTAGGACAGCGCACCCAGGATCCGGGATGGAGCCAAGCCACACATCTCGGTGAAGGTGGAGATACCGATGCCCAGCTGCACCGGGTCATTCGCCTCCCGGCGGCGGCGTTGCTCGGCGCGCAGACCGTCGTAGTCGAACAGCTCCTTGGCCTTGGCGGTGGCGGCTTCGTAGTTGCCGGAGTCGTAGGTCATCCCGGCTACCGTGGTGAACGGGAATTCTTCATGCTTGATCCAATTGCGTTCCCGCAGCTCCAGTGGTTCCATCCCCAGCTCGGCGGCCAGCTCGTCCATCATCCGCTCGATGCCGAACGTGGCCTCCGGCCGCCCGGCGCCGCGGTAGGCGTCGGTGGGCGTCTTGGTGGTGAACACATTGGTGCAGGCAAAGTGGTAGGCCGGGAACTTATATATGGAGTTGAACATGAAGGCGCCGAGAAGGGGAACTCCCGGAGTCACTAACCGTAGGTAAGCGCCCATATCGGCGAGTAATTCGACCTTCAGGCCAGTCACGGTGCCATCGCGATGGGCAGCGACCGTAATATCCTGAATCTGGTCACGGCCGTGGTGGGCGGCCAGTAGTGATTCGGACCGAGTTTCGGTCCACTTGACCGCCTTGCCTAGCCGGCGGGCGACCAACAAAACGACGGCTTCCTCCGGTGTCACCTGAAGCTTGCCGCCAAACCCACCACCAACGTCCGGCGCAATGACTCGTACCTTGTGCTCGGGCACACCAAGGGTCATGGACGCCATCGTCTTGAGGATATGAGGCACCTGGGTTGACGACCACATCGTGAGCTGCTCGCCGGTTGGGTCGACGACAACGGAACGCGGCTCCATGAATGCGGGGATCAGCCGCTGCTGGCGAAACCGTCGCTTGACCACGACCTCGGCGTCGCGGATGGCCTGCTCCACGTCACCCCCGGTGCCGGCTTCCGCTGAGTCGAAGACCCACAATGCGTTGCGGTTGGTGCCCAGGTCGGGGTGCACCAGCGTGGCCCCGTCGGCGAGCGCGGCTTCCATGTCCAGCACCGGTGGCAGCTCATCGTAGTCGACCTCGACGGCACCGGCCGCGTCCTCGGCCGATGCCGCATCGCGGGCCACCACGATGGCGACTCCCTCACCGGCGAAGTGCACCGTGTCGACGGCCAGCGGTGGGGCTTTCGGCGACTTCATGTCCGGGGTGACCTGCCAGGCACACGGCAGGCTGATGTCCTCGGCACCGAGGTCGCCGGCGGTGAACACGCCATATACGCCGGGCATCTTCTTGGCCGCGTCGGTGTTGATTCCGGTGATCTTGGCGTGGGCCAGCGGGCTGCGCACGATGGCCATGTGCAGCATGCCGGGCAGCATGATGTTGTCCGTCCAGCGGGTCCGCCCGGTGATCAGCCGGGCGTCTTCTTTGCGCTTGCGAGCCCGGCCGACTTCCCCGGCGGGGGGTTGCGTGGTGGCGGTCATCAGTTCACCCCTCCTACAAC
>JBHELN010000002.1:0-6153 GCA_046263115.1 Pseudonocardiaceae bacterium
TTTATGATGACCGGGACGATGTTTGCCGGCTACTCAGCAAACACGACATCTTGGCAATGCGCGTCACGCGCAGAGATACCACTACCGATGATTTGGAGGCAGAACGGACATGACCATAGCGTCCTGGGGGCGGGGCCGGCGGTCAGCCCGCCGATGTTCTGAGGGCCCGGCCCCACCAATCACGGCCACCTGCGGAGGGCCCCGGCGAGAGACGTCCACGGATGCGTGCGAAGCCTGCTCATGGTGATCCAGGGGCTCAGGCGGCGCACAGAGTCATTCAGTTACAGGATATGGGGTGACGTAGGGCTCAACCGGTCGCCAGTCGAGCATGAGGAGGGTGGCGTCATCCTGGAGTAGACCTCCTTGGTGCTCGAGAATGTCGTGGGTTAGCCGACGCAGAGTCTCCGGCGCCGGCAGGCCATCGATGCCGCTGCGTTCGGCGAACTTGATTAGCCGGTCGGTGCCGAAGGGTCGACCACAGGCATCGCGGGCTTCGGTGATGCCGTCGGTGTAGAGCAACAGCCGGTCACCCCGCTCGAGATTTTCGTGTGCGACTTCGACATCGTGACCGGATATGCCCAGAGGCACCTGTCGGCCATACTGAAGAACTTCAACGGTCCTGTTTGCATGCAGTAACAACGGCGGTGGATGTCCGGCGACGAGGTAACTCAGCTCACCGGTGCAAGTGTCGATACGTGCCAGGACCGCCGTGACGAAACGACCTTTCGGTCCATGGGCAATTATCGCAGCGTCGGCACGGCGGGCAATTACACTAAGGTCCCGCTCACCGCTTCGGCGGGCGTTGCCGAACTGCGGCGAGGGCAACGGCGGTGGCCAGACCGGCTTGAAGGTCGTGGCCAACGGCGTCGAAGATGCCGCAGAACGCCACCTTCTCATCGACGGCGTAGTCGAAACCATCGCCGCCAACCCGGTCGTGCGGCTCGAGCACCGCGGTGATAACCAAATCGCGAGACGTGAAGGTGAGTGGTGGCACAAGGTGCCAAAGCAACTCAGCTGCCACGGTCAGCGGCGTGCTGCGGCGGGCAACATTCAGTACGTCGCCGTAGGGAAATTTGGTAGCCACGAGATGGCCTGCCAGCCCGGCTACCACCGAGCACCGCCGACGTAACTCGGGATCGTCGCCGTCCGCGCCCTCCGGCAACCGCAGCCGCAGCACGCCGAGCCGTTCAGTCCCATCGAGCATCGGGAGCCACAGCACCTCGCCGGCGTCGGGATCGGTGTCGGCGACGACCTTCACGAACTGGAATGCGCGCCCGGCAAGACTACCTTCAACGCTAACCGCCCCATTGGGATCTTTCGGAATCGGCCAGAGCGTCCGTTGAGCAAGATCAACCAAGTATACCTGTGCCGTCATCCCAACCAGACCCACCGCCTCATCGATTATCCGGGGTAGATCGTCACCCGAGGCGGTGTGGCTCTGCTCGACCATGTGTGTCACGACCGGCCACCACTGCGACTGCTCCAGCTCCGAGTCCACCTGGCCAATCCAACAACGTTCGCGGTGCTAGACCAACGCGGGGCAGCGTTACCCGCCGTTACCGCATCCACGGCGCGGGCAAGGGGTGTACTCAGTAAGTCCGCGGCGGGTCGAGGAGATGCGGCCACTACCTTTCGGATTGCGGCGGGCTGTCTTGCGCCGCCGCAACCTCACCCACCCTGTCTAACAACCACATGCTGCTGAATTCATGGCTGCCGCTGCGGTCAATTCAGCATGGTCCGTGACCCGGCGGCCACCACGTGCGGCCCTAGTGCGTCTGGTCGAATGCTTGCTGGACCGACGCCGGGATCCTGCCCCGATCGTTGATGCTGTAGCCCTGCTGCCGAGCCCACGCGCGCACGGCCTGGGTCTGCTCACGGGACCGACCACTGTCGCTGGTGCTGGCCTTGCGGGCACGGCGGCCATTACCGCTGACCTTGACCCGCCGGGCCCTATCAACGAATCCAGCGATGGCCTCGTTGAACTCCTTGATATTCTCACACGAGAGATCAATTTCGTAGTCGATTCCATCGACGGCGAAGGTGAACGTCCGCTCCGCCTCTGAGCCGTCGATGTCGTCAATGAACTCTCGGATTACCTTCTGCGCCATGTAGGCAGTCTCCTCACCATCAACAGTTCCTAGGGTGGCGCAGATAGTAGACCAGAGACCCACCGTAAGCCTAATCGGGGTATATGGCACCGTCGCATTACGCAAACGGCCCATCCGCGCGGAGATCACCCGGCTGGCGCATTGAGAGGGGTCCCTAGGAACCGGGCGCCAAGCTGTCGCCGCGGCTGTTAAGCAGCGGCGCCGTACCGGTCGTGCAGCCAGCGGTCAGGAAAAGGAGGCATCATTTAGCCATCCGGACGCTCCGACCGCAGAACCCTCGCCGCGGACACAGGTCCGCGCGGCGGTGGGCCGAACTGTCGAGGGAGCACTGTCCAGTTAGGTTCAGGGGCGCGCGCAGGAGGGACAGGACCGTGGGGTTGACCAACGTCTGGGTCAGGACGCTCAGCGACGGCTTGATTCGAGCCGACCACATCGTGGGGATTGACGCCCACCGCACCCCGCCGTTAGCCGGGAAGCACGCTCACTGGCTGCTCGATGCAATCCTGCCGGCTCCAGTAGGTAGCGGCCGGGGCGAGGTGTGGGACCTAGGCGCGCTGCACCGAACGCTGCTGCAGACCTCCGAGGAGCCGGTCAACGGGCCAGTGTCGCTGGCCAGCTTGCTGGCGCAGCTCGACGCGATGGACGCCGCCGGGGTCATCGTCCCCACCATGGCTACGGCCCCCGAAGACCCGTCGACAAACCTGCTGCAGTTCTCGTTCGTGCCGTTCCCCACGACGACCCGCCCGGCCCAATAGCAACGACTTGCCCATCGCCGCTTGCGCCGCCTCGAGCAGGGAGGGAAGAGCTGGCCAAGCGGCGCGGTTTACGGGGGCATGACGATTGCCGTGACCGGAGCGACCGGCCGGCTGGGCGGGCGGGTCGCGCGGATGCTGGCCGCTAGCGGCACAAAGCAGCGGCTGGTGGTGCGGAACCCGGTCCGGGCGCCGCGGCTACCCGCGACCGAGGTCACCCAGGCTACGTACGCCGACGAGGCCGCGGTGCGCCGCGCCCTAGCGGGAGTGGAGACGGTGTTCATGGTGTCGGCCTCAGAGACGCCCGATCGGGTAGCTCAGCACCGCGCCTTTGTGGACGCAGCCGCGACTGCCGGCGTGGAGCATCTGGTGTACGTCTCGTTCTTCCGCGCCGCGCCCGACGCCACCTTCACTCTGGCTCGAGACCACTGGGCCACCGAGGAGCACATCCGTGCCAGCGGCCTAGCCTTCACCTTGATGCGCGACAACCTATACGCGGACTTCCTGCCGGCGATGGTCGGTTCCGACCGAGTCCTGCGCGGCCCCGCAGGCCAGGGGCGGGTGGCAGCGGTCGCCCAAGACGACGTTGCCGACGCCGCGGCTGCGGTTATCTTGCACCCTGGTGCGCATGCCGGCGTGACATACGATCTGACCGGCCCGGACTCTCTGACGCTGGACGAGGTCGCCGCCCTGTTAACCGAAGCCACCGGGCGGAAGGTGACCTACCATCCTGAGACGGTCGAGGAGTCTTACCGATCCCGGGCGTCCTTCGGTGTGCCGGACTGGCAGGTCGACGCTTGGGTGTCCACTTACACGGCAATCGCCGCGGGGGAGATGGACGGCGTCAGCGATGCCGTCCCACGCCTCACCGGCCACCGCGCCACTGCCCTGGCCGACCTCAGAGCCGGCCCAGCCTAGTGATCGGCCCGCACCGAGCGCTGCATGCGGATCACCCCGCCGGGATGGTCGGGGAAGAGGTTGATCCAGTGGTTTACTGGTCTGAAAGGCGTGCCTGCCTCAGGACACAATGCGCCGCGGCGGCGCCTTCATATCCGTCGCTGCGGACGTCGCTGTCTTGGTCGAGACTGCGGTAGATATCAAAGAAGTTAGCGATTTCGGCGAGCTGATGTTCCGGCAACTGGGACAAGTCCTCGATCCCGTCGTACGCAGGCTCTCCTTGCGGGACGCACACCAGCTTCGCCTCCCGGCCGTGCCCGGTCAAGATCCAGAATACGCCGATCAACCGGGTTCGAATCCGCACCCCCGGATAGGTCGGCTCGAGCGTAAGTATCACGGCGTCCAGCGGTTCGTCATCGGACCCCAGCGTCCCGGGAACATAACCGTAGTCGGCGGGAAACGCGAAGGCGCCGGGCAGCCGCCGATCAAGCCAAACCAATCCAGTGTCCTCCTCGATCTCATATTTGTTTCGACTGCCCCGCGGCGTCTCTACCACCACATCGATCAGCTGCACGCCAGCAGGATAGGCGTACTGAGTTTGTCAGCGGCTCTTCAGACGGCCGCTGATGTCATCGTTCTGCCGAGCGTTCAAGAAGGACGATGTCCCAACCGAAGGCCGCCACGATGCCGCCCGCTGGGGTGCCAGTGACGGCTTGGACGTCGCTGGGCAGGTCGATCCGATCAATGGGAAGTCTCGTCCGCAGATCCCAAATTCGCACCGTGCGGTCCCGGCTGCTGGTGACGGCGGTGGGACGGCCGTCGAGCTGGACACAGGCCACCGCGGTGACCGGGGCACTGTGACCAGTAAGTAGGCCGACGGGGATGCCACTGGTGAGGTCCCAAACTCGAACCGTGTGGTCCCAGCTTCCGGTGACGGCGGTGGGGCGGTCGTCGAGCTGGGCACAGGCTACTGCGGTGACCGGGCCGGTGTGGCCGGGGAACAGTCCGATGGGCGCGCCGCTCGGGAGGTCCCAGACGCGCACAGTACGGTCCCGGCCGCTGGTGACGGCAATTGGGCGACCGTCCAGTTGGGTGCAGGCCACCGCCGCCACGAGGTCGGTGTGGCCGGTGAGGGGGTCGCCGATCGAGGTGCGGGTGGTGAGGTTCCAGATCCGCACAGTTTGATCCCGGCCGCTGGTGACAGCGATGGGGTGACCGTCCAGATCGATGCAGGCCACCGCCGTCACGGTGCCGATGTGCCCAGTGAGAGGGTTGCCGATGGGGGTGCAGCTGGTGAGGTTCCAGATCCGCACCGTCTGGTCCCAGCTTCCGGTGACGGCGATAGGGCGGCCGTCGAGGTGGGCGCAGGCCACTGCGGTGACCGGGCCGGTGTGGCCGGCAAGTAAGCCTGCGGGGGCGCCCGCGGTGAGATCCCAGATCCGCACTGTGTGGTCCCGGGCGCTGGTGACGGCGACCGGGCGACCGTCTAGCCAGGTACATGAGACGCCCTCGACGAAGCCGTCATGGCCGGTGAGTCGCTCGTCGAGGGCAGCGCCGGTGGCCAGCTCCCAGATCCGGAGCGGGTGTGCCCGACCGCTGGTGACAGCTATCGGGCGACCGTTCAGGTGGGTGCAGGCCACCGCCTCGATGAAGCCGGTGTGACCGGTAAGCGGCTCGCCGAGGGGGGTGCCGGTAGCCAAGTCCCAGACCCGCACTGTGTGGTCCCTGGTGCTGGTGACCGCAATTGGACGACCGTATAAAACGGTGCAGGCCACCGTTGTCACCGGCACGGTATGACAGGGGAGCCGGTTGATGACGGCGCCGGTGGTGAGGTCCCAGACGTGCACTGTGAGATCTTCGCCGCTGGTGACGGCGACTGGGCGGCCGTCCAGCGGGGTGCAGGCCACCGCGGTCACCGGGCCGGTGTGGGCAGGCAACAGGTTGATGAGTGCGCCGCTGGCGAGATCCCATACCTGCACCATGTGGTCCCGGCTGCCGGTGACGGCGATCGGGCGGCCGTTCAGCTGCGTGCAGGCCACCGCGGTCACCGAGTCGGTGTGGCCGGTGAGCGGATCGCCGATCGAGGTGCCGGCGGCGAGGTCCCAGATCCGCACCGTGCCGTCCTGGCCGCTGGTGACGGCGATCGGGCGGCCGTTCAGCTGGGCGCAGGCCACCGCGGTCACCGAGCCGGTGTGGCCGGTGAGCGGATCGCCGATCGAAGTGCTGGTGACCAGATCCCAAATCAGTACGGTGCCATCGAGTCCGCCGGTGACAGCCACGGTGCGGCCGGCGAGGTGGACGCAGGCCACTGCGGTCACCGGCCCGGTGGCAGTGCGCGTCGCGCGGGAGACGTTTCTGACGCGGCTACCGGTCGCCCACCGTGGCTGCCATGGTGA
>JBHELN010000003.1:0-3675 GCA_046263115.1 Pseudonocardiaceae bacterium
ACGAGAACAGCTCGAGTAGTGCTGCACCAACCGCGATGAAGATCGCTCGCATGATCAGGGCCAGCACGATGCCGAAGGTCAGCGCCTTCTGTTGGTGCCGTTCGGGCACTGCGAAGGTCGTCATGATGATGACGAAGACGAACAAGTTGTCGACTGACAGGCTCTTTTCGACCAGATAACCGGCGAAGTACTGGGTGCCGAATTCCCAGTCCGCGATCCAGCCGAGCACCAGGCCGAAGGCCACCGCCACCGCGATGTAGAACACCGACCACGCGGTGGCCTCGCGGAAGCTGACCGCGTGCGGCCGCAGCGCCCCCAGCGCCAGATCGACGACAAGCAAGCCGACGATCAGCCCAACCGTGACGGCCCACGCCGTCACCGTGACTTCACTGCTGACCTCCCGCGCCGACCCGACGCACGCTCGGGGTAAATCAGCCCGACCGCAACTCAGGGTGCCACGCGGTGAGTGGGCCCATTCCCGAAGAGCGTGAGCAACTTTGGTGGGCTCGGGTCGCCCACGGTAGCCTCGGGAGCACCGATCCTCAGGGGGGTGGGCGTCGTGCTTGGACCGCTCCAGGTCATCGCGGTGAGTTTCCCTTCCGGCGGTGGGACGTCGGATCGCGTCTTGGCCGAGGTCGATCGGGTCCAGGCCAGCGGGGGCGTTCACGTGCTTGACATGCTGCTGCTGACCAAGGACCGGGACGGCACCGTCGTGCAGTCGTCTTTGGGCGAGGATGAGGACTTCGGTGAGCTCGTCAAGAGGCTGTTCCCCATCGGTGACGCCGCCGTGAACGGCGGCGGAGAACCAGCCGAGTTGTGGGCCCCAGCGCAAGCCGTGCCGGTCGGGACAACGGTTGCCTTTCTGCTCGTCGAGCACCGTTGGGCTCGAGGACTTTTCGACGTGGTCGACGAGGAGGGTGGCGCTGCGCTGGGTGCAGCGCTGCTCACTCCCCAGCTTGGTCTGATGATTGAGGCTGAGGTCACGGCGATGGAGGAGGTGGCTCGCTCCATCGCCGCGGCGCAGGCGAGCGAAGTCGACGCGTGGCTGTCGGCCCTCGCGGCGCAGGCTGAAGCGGACAAGGCGCTGGCCGCCTCGGCCCGGATCCGGTCCGCCGCCACCGCCGAGGCTCTTCGAGCGCTCACGGACGCGGGCTTGGTGGAACAGGCCGCGGCGCACGAGGCCGCCGATGCCCTGCGCGCCGCCGGCTTGATCGTCGCTACCGCCGACGAAGCCACGGCCGAGGCGATCACCGAGGACGCGACGGCCGTGGCTGTCGCGGAGGAGAAGAAGGCCGACGCTGTCACGGCCGCCTCGATCACTCCCGCCGAGATCCGCGTGCTGCGCTACCTGCCGACAACGCTGACTTTCACGTTCATCGCCGACAAGCTGGGTATTTCCCGAGGAGCGGCCAAGAGTCGAGCTGAGCGCGCCTACAAAAAGCTCGGCGTGCACAACCGTGTCGACGCGGTAGAACGCGCACGGGCGCTCAGGGTCATCCCATAGCGCGGGGTGCGGTGCGAGGGGATCAGTGACCGACGGTGAAGCGCATGTTCAGGTGTTGAGGCGTTTGGATTTCGTCGACGAGGGCAACGGCGAAGTCTTCAAAGGAGATCCCAAAGTGACCGTGTGCGTCGAGACCGGGATGCTCGGTGCCCATGCGGTAGCTGTTCCCCGCTCACCTGGTGTGGAGTTGCCCGGTGGCGGGGAGAGGTAGGTCCACGTGGCAGCGGTCGTGCAGCGGTAGTAGTCGAGGGCAGCCGCCTGGGCGAGGGCCTCGTCGCGGAGCGCAGCGGGGAACTCAGGAGTGTCGACGAAGCGGACGTCGTCGGCGTTAAGCAGGCTGCCGCCACCGCCGTTTCTGGTGCCGTCCGGACGGGGCTCGGGCTCAGGATCTGAGCAGCCATCCGATGGGCTCGGCGAGCCGGTCTGCTTTGGCTGGACCCCATGAGCCCTTGGGATAGAGCACCGGCTCGGGCTTGTTGGCGAGCAGGGCGCCGGTCACCTGCCAGACGTGTTCGAGGCCGTCGGGACGGGTGAACAGCGAGCGGTCACCGAGCAGCACGTCGTGGATCAGCCGGACGTAGGGCGGCAGCGGATTCCCTCCCGGCACTGTCCTTAGCGGCAGCGAGGTATGCGCCGTACTGAGCGTCAGGTCGGGCCCGGGTTCCTTGACGACGAGCGACAGGTCCAGCTCACCGTCACCGGCAAGGTCGAAGGCCAGGACGTTGCCCACCGCTGGCAACGCGGGCACCGGAGCCTCGGGCTGACGAAAAACCAGGCTCACCAGCTGACGGGACGCCGCTAACTGCTTACCGGTGCGCAGCAGGAATGGCACGCCGCTCCAGCGATGGGTGTCGACCCACAACCGAGCCTGTGGGTGCCGAACTGGCCATCCACGGCGGTGACCTGCGGCATCGCTGGACGGTGGTCGTGGGGCATGATCGTCGGTCGTGGCGGTACGACTGCTGTATCTGATCTCCCGGCAGATCCTGGCTTGGCTGGGATTGCTGGCGCGCAGCGCACAATCAAGGAACGCGGAAATCCTCTTGCTTCGCCATGAAATCGCCGTGTTGCGCCGCCAGGTCAGCAGACCGCGACTGTCCTGGGCGGATCGGGCGGTGCTGGCGGGGCTGACCGGGTTGCTGTCTCGGGCGTGCCGACTGCACCGGATCGTCACGCCGGCCACGATCTTGCGGTGGCACCGGGATCTGGTGAAGCAACGCTGGACTCACCCCCGGCGTCATCGAAGCGGTGGTCGGCGCACGGCACTGGAGCTGCGCCGGTTGGTGCTGCGGCTGGCCGCCGAGAACCCCTCCTGGGGGTATCGACGCATCCACGGTGAACTCGCCGGAATCGGCTACCAGATCGGGGCCAGTACCGTGTGGTCCATTCTCCAGCGAGCCGGCATCGATCCCGCCCCACGCCGCGACGGGCCAACATGGCGGCAATTCCTGCGGGCACAAGCGGGCCCCGGCGCCAGACTGATCAACGGCCTCCAGTGCCAAGAAAACAACGGCGCCGGGCGGGCAACCCCACGCACAGTTTTCACGCCGGCGCGGCGACCCTACCGGGGACATGGGGACTGATCCGAAAATCAAGCCCGGAACGGGCCGCCCGACAGGGAGATCGGGGACTAATCCCGTCAACGACTGCTGATTTCTGCAGTTAAAATCGCCCACCACGGTCGCGTCCAACCGTGGGAACTAACCCGCAGCGGAAACCCGCCGGGCCGCTCGGGTCGTGTCTCGGTGGTGTGCGTGTAGTGTCGGGTTGATTCGTCGGCGCCAATCGAGTCCCCGTCGTGTTTCCGTTCGCGAGTACATGAACTGACAGGCGGCTGGCTGCTATGAGACGGTGCGATGCGGGCCCGTGTGGTGGGGCCGGGGCGGGTGGCTGAGCGGGGCGCGGTGACGCGGGCGTTGCTGGAGATCGTCCCCAACGGCGGCGATGAGCGCGCGTTGGCCGAGCAGATTTGTCGGGCTTTTGTGGTGGGTCTGGACGTCGACGGTGCGGCGATCTCGCTGTTCACCGCGAGTACCACAAGCTGGACGCTGTGCGCCACCGATGCGACGGCGGAGTTGCTCGAAGATCTCCAGTTTAGCCTCTGGGAGGGCGTGTGCGTGGAGGCGGCGTTGTCCGGGCGCCCGGTGCTCATCGCTGACATACATCACACC
>JBHELN010000004.1:0-6361 GCA_046263115.1 Pseudonocardiaceae bacterium
CGATGAGGTCGATCCGTTCGGCAAGATTCCGGAGTTCAAGTTCTGCGCCGTGCAGATTGAGCCCGTGGGAGTACGAGCGTGACAGAAGTATCAGACCGGGCTGCCTCGGCGCGGTCGCGGCGTGTTCCCGGGGTGGAGGCACGGGCAGGGAAGTTCCCCGGTCCATCGCTGATCCCGGCGCTGAACGCGATCCAGGCCCGACTGGGTTGGTTGCCCCGCGAGGAGCTGGAGGAGCTGACGCGCGATACACGCCGCCCTCGGTATGAGATCGAGGGGCTGATCTCGTTCTACCCGCACTTCCGGACCACCCCGCCGGCGAAGGTGGCGCTGCACGTCTGCCACGATCTGTCGTGCTGGCTGTGCGCCGGTGAGGAACGCCTGACCCAGCTGCGCGAACGGTTCGGCCAGGACAGCGACGTGGAGCTGGTCGAGGTCTCCTGCCTGGGCCGTTGTGACATCGCTCCGGCGGCCGCTGTGAACGAGCACCCGGCCGCGATCTCTGAGGTGGACGCGCTGGTGGCTGCCGCGCGGGACACCGGCGTGGGGCACGCCGAGCCGACGCCGTCGGGCCGGACCGAGCCGTGGCCCAACGACCCGTACCCGGCGGGGTCCGGGGTGGCCGACCGTTACCGGTCTCTGCGGGCGCTGCTGGCCGGTGAGCTGGACCCGGATCAGGTTGTGGTCACGCTGAAGAACTCCGGGCTGCGGGGTATGGGCGGCGCCGGGTTCCCCACCGGGAAGAAGTGGGAGCTGGTCCGGGTGGCCGAGCCCGGCAGCGTGAAGTACGCGATTTGCAACGCCGACGAGTCCGAGCCCGGCACGTTCAAGGACCGGCAGATCCTGGCCGACCAGCCGCACCTGGTGCTCGAAGGCCTGCTGCTGGGAATGGCCGTAACCGGGGCCGAGCAGGGCTGGGTGTTCATCCGCCATGAGTACGGTCCCGAGGAGCACATACTGCGCGCGGAGATCGACGCCCTGCGCGAGGGGGGCGTGATCGGCCCGGACGCCTGCGGGAGTGGGCGGCGGCTGCAGCTCGACGTGTTCGTCTCGCCCGGGGGCTACATCCTGGGCGAGGAGACGGCCCTGCTGGAGTGCATGGAGGGCCACCGGGGCGAGCCGCGCAACAAGCCGCCGTTCCCGGGCAACTACGGGCTGCACGGCCGACCAACCCTGATGAACTCCGTGGAGACCTTCGCCGACGTCCCGGTGATCCTGCAGCGCGGCGCGGACTGGTGGCGCGAGCGGGGCGCCGGGGAGTCCGTGGGCTGGAAGTTCTTCGCGGTTTCCGGGCACGTGGAACGGCCCGGGGTGTACTGCGTGCCAATGGGCACCACGGTGCGCGCGCTGATCGACCACGCCGGGGGCGTGCGCGGCGGCGCTGAGGTGGGCGCGGTCCAGCCCGGTGGGGCGTCGTCCAACTTCATCGGGCCCGACCAGCTCGACCTGCCCCTGGACTTCGAAACCCTCGCCAAGGCCGGCACCATGCTCGGGTCCGGGGCACTGGTGGTCCTGGCCGAGGGCAGCGACCTGCTCGCCGCGTCGACCAACGTGCTGCGCTTTTTCCGCAACGAGTCGTGCGGCAAGTGCGTGCCGTGTCGGGCGGGCACCACAAAGGCGCACCGGATTCTGTGCGAGATCTTTAACTCCGGTGCGACGCTGGACGAGCCGCGACGCGCCGAGCTGCTGCGCCTGGAGGAAGCCATGCGCAAGACCTCGATCTGCGGGCTGGGTCAGGTCGCGCTGGGTCCTGTGGTCTCCGTCCTCGGGCTGGACAAGGGCGGCGCCGCGGCTCGGGAGCAACCCCGGCCGGAAGGGCATACAGGACAGCCGGATCGTTGACCGGACGCGAATTCTTCACCGCCCGCACCGTCGCGGAGGCCATCTCTGGGTTCCGACCGGCCCGACGGACGAAGCCGGAGCCGGTGTCGCTGGCTAACGCCCTGCACCGGGTGCCGGCCGAGGACGTGCGCGCACCGGTCCCGCTGCCGGGATTCGTGCGTTCCACCGTGGACGGCTTCGCTGTCCGGGCCGCCGACACCTACGGCGCATCTGACGGTCTACCGACCTATCTCGACCTGCTCGGGGCGGTGCGGATGGGGGCCGCGCCGGACGTCTCGGTACGTCCCGGCGGATGCGTCGCCGTACCAACCGGGGCGGTGCTGCCCGAGGGGGCGGACGCGGTGGTGATGGTGGAGTACACCGCCGAGACCATGCCGGGCTGCATCGAGGTGACCCGGCCGGTCGCGCCGGGGGTTGGGCTGGTTCGGGCCGATGAGGACGTCGCCGCAGGAGCCGTCCTCGTGCCTGGCGGGCGCCCACTGCGCGCCCCCGACCTCGGCCTCCTCGCCGCCGCCGGAGTCACCAGCCTTCCGGTCCACGCCCGGCCCCGAGTGACGGTCATCTCCACCGGAGACGAGGTCGTGCCGCCCGACACCGCCGAGCTGAAGGCCGGGCAGGTCCGGGACGCCACCGCGTCCGCGCTGGCCGGGCTGGTCAGCGACGCCGGCGGCGAGCCGCTAGCGGCCGGGATCGTGTCCGACGAGCCAGGGGCCCTGCAAGCCCGGCTCGGCGACGTGCTCGGCGACGCCGACCTGGTGATCATCTCGGCTGGGTCCTCGGTGGGTGCCCGCGACGAGACCGCCGGTGCCGTCGCCTCGATGGGCACGGTCTGGTGCCACGGACTCGCCATCAAACCGGGCAAGCCCACCCTGCTGGCTGACTGTGCCGGCGTCCCGGTGATCGGGCTACCCGGTAACCCGTTGTCCGCGCTCGTCGTGTTCCGACTGGTCGGCATCCCGCTGGTGTGGCAGTTGGCCGGGTGCGAGCAGCCTCCAGCCGAGCCCTCCACCCGGGCGCGGCTCTCGCGCGACCTGGCCTCGGCCGCCGGCCGGCTCGACGTAGTTCAGGTGCGGCTCAGCGCCGGTACGGCTGAGCCGCTCTTCGGCCCGTCCGCGTTGTTGTCGGTGCTCACTCGTGCCGACGGGTACCTCGTGGTACCCGAACCGGCCACCGGCTTGGACGCAGGGACCGAGGTCGAGGTCGTTCTTTATCGCTGAGCGTTTCGACGACTTGCCAGCCTGGCATACGGTCGCACGGTGAGCCCCAGAATGCCCGGCAGCCCTTACATCTCTGACGTCCCGGCGGCCCAGGCACTCGCTGCCTGGAGCGATGCGCGGGCCGCCTCGGGCTGTCCAGCCCGCGTCGCGGCGATCCGGGTAGCAGTGGCCGACGCGGTCGGGCGAGTGACCGCACAGCCGGTGTGGGCGCGTCGTTCCTCGCCCGCCTTCGACTCCTCGGCCATGGACGGGATCGCGGTCCGCGCGGCCGACACCATCGGGGCCGCCGAAACCACCCCGGTGGTGCTCCCCGCGGACCAGTTCGAGGTCGTCGACACCGGTGACCCACTACCGGCCAGCTACGACGCCGTCGTCATGCGCGAGCACGTGCACCGCACACCCGACGGCGGCGCCGAGCTGCGTGCGGCTGTCGCCCCCTACCAGCATGTCCGCTCGATCGGGGAGGACATCAGCGCCACCGAGCTACTACTGCCGGAAGGGCATCGCCTCCGCGCCGTCGATGTCGCCGCCTGCGCTGCCGCCGGGGTGACCGAACTCGAGGTCCGTCGAGCCCCGGTCGTGGTGATCGTGCCCACCGGCGACGAGATTCGCCCCATCGGCACCGAACCGGCTCCCGGGGAAATTCTCGACACGAACTCACTAATGCTGGCAGCTCAAGCCCGCGACGTAGGCTGCCAGGCCCGCGTCACCGACATCGTTCCCGACGACCTGTCGGCGATCGGCGACGCGCTGCGCACCGCTGCCGCCGATGCCGACCTGGTCATCCTGATCGCGGGATCGAGCGCTGGACGCGACGACTACACCGCCCAGGTCGTGGCTGACGCGGGGACCCTGGCCGTGCACGGCGTCGCGGTTCGCCCTGGCCACCCGGTCGTTCTCGGCACGGTGGCCAGTCCAGACCCCGGCCAGGCCTCCATCCCTGTGCTCGGCGCCCCCGGCTACCCGGTCTCGGCCGCGCTCACCTTTGACATCTTCGCCGCCCCGATGCTGGCCGCGCTCGAAGGGGCTGCATCGAGAGAACGACCGGTGACGACCGCACGGCTGGCCCGCAAGCTCCCCAGCGCCCTCGGCATGGACGACTGGGTACGAGTCAGGCTGGGTCAGGTGCAGGGCGAGATCGTAGCCACACCTCTGCCGCGCGGAGCAGGGGTACTCACCTCGCTCGTTCGCGCAGACGGACTGTTGGTGGTGCCCTCGGACGTCGAAGGCCACCACGCCGGAGAGAAGGTCAGAGTCGAGCTACTGCGCGGGCTGGCCGAGATCGATCGAACCATCGTCGCGATCGGCTCGCACGATCTCGTGCTCGACCTCATCGCGTCCCGACTGCGAGCGACCAACCCGCTGATCACCCTCGCCTCGTCGAACGTCGGCTCTCTTGGCGGGCTGGTCGCGCTACGCGACGGGCTGTGTCACATCGCCGGCTCGCACCTGCTGGACCCTGCGACAGGGCAGTACACCCTGCCCTACCTCCATAAACTCTTCGGACCGGACGCCGACATCGCGGTGGTCCGGCTGGTCCATCGCGACCAAGGGCTCATCGTGCCTCCCGGCAACCCGCTGGACATCAAGGGAATCGAGGACCTCACTCGCCCCGGTCTGCGCTACGTCAACCGACAGCGTGGTGCGGGCACCCGCGTTCTGCTCGATCAGAAACTGGCCGAGCACGACATCAATCCGGCCACCGTGAGCGGATACTCCCGCGAGGAACACACCCACCTCGCGGTCGCCGCCGCTGTGGCCGCAGGCCGAGCAGACACCGGGCTCGGGATTCTCGCAGCCGCCACCGCGTTCAAACTGGACTTTGTCCCGATCGCGCGGGAACCGTACGACCTCGTGCTGCGCGCGAGCGCACTCTCAGAGGAGCACCTCGCGCCGCTGTGGACATTACTTGAGAGCCGCACCTTTCAGGCAGAGGTCGAAGGTCTCGGTGGTTACTCCTGCAACGAAACCGGCCAGCGAATCCGCTAACTCGACGGCACGCGCTTGAAACCCACCCGTGGCTCACCGTTCGCTGTGTGTTCACCACCGGTGGGGCTCATGGTGCGTCGCAGGTGGGCTTCGACGAAGGGAATGGCGACCGACTCCAGGCCTCCCGGGACATCAAGCGTGGGATGACTTCGAAGACCACGCCGCCGTGTTCAATAGCAAGATCGACCCCGCCAAAGGGTAAGCCCACCGAGCGCGTCGCCGCGATCGCCAGGCGTTCGTACTGCACCGGAAACTGCTCCACGGGCACCACCGTGGGAATCGCACCCTGCGATTCGTTACATGGCGCATCAGGATTGGCTTGCACGTGTTCACACACCCGCAATACCCGCTCGCCCAACACCACGACCCGAAACTGATGCCGCCGACCTTCGGGAGTGAAGTTGCCCGCGTCGCGGGACATCAACCAGTCCTGGCCCGTAGCGGCGTAGTGCCGCACGGCCGCATCCACCTGCTCTGTGGTGGTCAGATGGAAAACATCCTGGCCACCCGCGCCCACCGCCGGCCGCGCCCAGACATCATCCCCCAGCCGGTCAAACGCCTTGTAGGCGGTCTTGGGCTCTGGCCGGCACAAGGCGATGGTGTTCATGTGGGCAATGCCATCACGGCGGAAACACTGCGCGGTCAACCGCTTATCGGTGGCATTGCGCCACGCGCGTACGTCCGCGCTCAATGACAGCGGCCCCTCAACCGGCAAAGCGCGTTGAAACGCCTCCAGCCGCCCACGATCAGCCGGAGGGATCTCATAGACGATCAACACCTCAGGCTTGGCGACAAACCCCTCACCGGCGACTTCCAGCTGCACTCCGCCCGGGCCTACCCGTACTCGCCCCGGGCCTCCCGCCAGGAAATACCGGGCATCGACCGAGACTGGCGCCACCCCCGTGAGCAGCCTAACCGCTCTTTCCAACGGGCCACGACTTCCCTCCCGCGACCCATGATCAGTCATCAACACCACACTGCCGGTACCACTCCGGTGACCCCGGGCCGGCCCATCCGGGCCGGCCTCACACCCCGCACCACAGCCGTCACCCGTGCTCGCACGCAGCGGGCCGACCGCACCAGTGACCATCCCCAACCTCCTCGTCAAGACCAGGTGGTATAGACGATCATGCCGGTGGGCGAGGTAGGACAGTGCCAGGAGCACGGTGGGCAATCCTGGCGTGCTCTGTCTTGCAGTCCTCTCTGGGCCGAGAAGCGGGTCACAGCACATGGATGGGGTTCCGGCACTCACAACGCTAACGACCGCCAGGCGTTCGTCCCGCCTGGAGAATGACAATGTGAAGGTTTCGCTGCCC
>JBHELN010000005.1:0-3068 GCA_046263115.1 Pseudonocardiaceae bacterium
GCTCCTGGTGCGTTCCGCACACGGTTTGCGCAGTTTGATCTATCCGCCGGTCGATGTCGAGGATCTCGTGGGATTCGTTCCGCAGCTTGTCCTACGGCCGTATACCACCGTGATGAATTCCGTACTCATCGCCAAGCCCCAATAAAGCACCTTGACATGCCGGAAAGTCGGTGTGATCTGTAGTCATCCGGAAACGCTGACGGCGTCGAGCTAAGAAAGCCAAGTTGTCCCGACGCTCGGCAGCCGGGAGGGATCGAGTTCGAAGTAGACGGTGTTCCATGGATCCGGTCGAGCGTCGAATACTTCCACGGCCGCGGGGTAGGCGCGCCAGAAGTCCAAGGCGCCGGTCGAGGAGGCGTCGGTGTGTAGGCACACTAGGGTGTACTCGCCCGGACCGAGCGCCCACTGGGTTGCGGCGGTGACCAGGGCGCGGCCGATTCCACGGCGACGAAGTTCACGCACGATCCAGACCCTGGCTAATTGACCGGTCGGCTGCGCGGAGTAGCGCTGGCCCAGCCACGTCGGTGCCGGGGGGGTGGCGGGACCGCCCGGTTTGACCGTGGTCGTCCCCGCGAACGTCCCGTCCAGCTCGCGACGAACAGCGCCCGCCCGGCCCGGTCCAGGTAGGTGCCGGCCAGGTCATCAACGTCGCGGTGCCAGCGCGGGTGGTAGCCGCGCAGGTCCTCGTCTAGAACCCGTCGCATGTGGGAGGCGCAGATGCCGAGGTCTTTCGCGGAGGCCAGTCGCACTACGAGCGTCATCGAGCCCGTAACTCTTGCAATATTAAGGCAACTGCAAGAGCAATGTAAACTGCTAGCTGGGTTCAATGACGAAGGCACAACGACAGAACATGGCGCGGGGGCCGAGGGGGTGGTCTATGCGGGGAACCTCAGCCGGCGGGGGTGCGCGGGTAGCCGGCGGATTATTGGCGTACTGCTCGAGATATGACGCGCAGAGGGCAGCCCTCAGCTGCCGCCGGCCCATCAGCACCCACCGGGCCGGGCTGGTCGGTATGTCGACCCGTCAACCAGGCCCAGTCTGGTGCTGACGCCGGCCCGACCGGCCGCCGCGATGAGTAGCTTGCGCCACCGGAGTCATCTTCAACAGCGGTGGCGGCACGTCGGCGTCGTCGTGCCCCATTGGCTCACGAGGAAAGGACACCATCGCCATGACGCCCACACGCATCTCTGACATTGGCAACCGCACGGCGATCGTCTCACTCGCTCGTGACGTCGTGCTGCTCCTGGCACGAATTGGGCTTGGGACGCTGATGGTGGCGCACGCCAAGCTCGAATACAACTTTGCAGGCGGCAGCATCACGGGGGTCGGTGCCCTGTTCGAAAAGTCCGGCATCCCGCTGGCAGCAATCACCGGGCCGGCAAACGTGCTGTTCGAGTTCGTCGGCGGCGCCGCGATGATTCTCGGCCTGGCGGTCATCCCAGTCGGCATCCTGATGGCGCTGAACATGGTGGGCGCCTGGATCTTCGTGCACACCGGTCGCTTCTACGCGCTCGACCACACCGGCCCTGAGCTGGTCATCGCACTCGGACTGCTGAGTCTGGTGCTCGCCGTGTCGGGCTCTGGCCGGCTGGGGCTCGATCACCTCATCGCCCGACGCGCCTACTGACGGGTCAGCACCGCATGAGTGAGACCGATACCCCGGACGAGCTACTGAGTGCGTGGTGCCCCTGGCTCGGAGACTGCTGCTGGTAACGCCGACCGGCCCGAGCAGTCCGCCACCGGCGAGCTGGCGCGCGGCAGACAGCACTGGGTGTACAAGCGGGCGGCAAGGCGTGCCGCCGCTGTGGAGCGCGAGTGATCCGCGTGATGCAAGGAGATAATGTCTACGCGCGGCGGGCTTAACTGCGGCGGGCCTAACTACTGCCCGCGCTGCCAGCCCAGGCCACACCCACGGCAGTAATTCAGGCTTCCCAGCGGACGTCGAAACCGAGCAGGCGCTTGTATCGATCGACTAGCTCCTCATCGCTCAATTCGGACCAATCCGTGCGAATCCCTTTGGGCTCGGGCCCGTAGACCTCCGCCGCTACTTCCATCTCCTGATCGAGTGCCCATCCCTCCGGCGTCTGCCCGATCTCCTCAAGAGAGTCGTCGCTCATGGCACCTCCTGGCGAAGCGAAAAGCCGCGCCCCTTATGCCTATGGTTCCACGCTGCCGCCGTTCCTGCTGTCCGCCGGGCGTAGGGCGCCCACCACCTGCTGGACTCGCGGATCGCGCTGCAGCTGCTCGAGGGTCATCGGCAGCGGCAACCGCCAGTTCGGGTACTGATCGACGGTGCCGGGCAGATTCGGCTGGCGGGTCTCACCGACCACGTCGTAGGGGGATGCCAGCAGCAGGCGGCACGGCGTGCGCGCCAGCAATGCGTGCATCGCCACCACGATCTGCTCCTCGCTGTACTCCTCGCGGTCGGCCCTGAGCAAACCCTCGGTGCGCAGCAGAGCCACCAGTTCCGCCCGTTCTGCTCGCGCTTGAGCCCACTCCGCGGTCTCGTCGTTCAGTAACCCGAGTTCAGCACGAGCCCGCACGTGCTCGCCACGCAGGAAGCCGAGCGCGGTGGGCAGGTCGTGGGTGGAGATGCTGGCCGCGGCGCGCGCCGGCCAGCGCCGCGGCGCCAGCAGCGGCGTGCCCGGGACATCCTCGTCGCGGGCGAACCACAGCACTGCGCAACCCAGCATCCGCTGCGCCGCCAGCGTCTCGGTGACCTCGGGCTCCACCGTGCCCAGGTCCTCGCCGATCACCACCGCGCCCGCCCGGTGCGCCTCCAACGCCAGCGCCGCGAGCATCGCCTGCGCGTCGTAGTGCACGTAGGTGCCCTCGTCCGGGGACGCTCCCGGCGGGACCCACCACAGCCGCCACAGTCCGGCGACGTGGTCGATGCGCAGCCCGTCGGCGTGCGCGAGCACCGCGCGCAGCATGTCCCGGTAAGCGGCATACCCGGTGGCGGCCAGCCGATCCGGCCGCCACGGCGGCAGGCCCCAGTCCTGCCCCTTCTGGTTGAACGTGTCCGGCGGGGCGCCGACGGTCACCCCGGTGGCCAGCACGTCCTGCAG
>JBHELN010000006.1:0-3400 GCA_046263115.1 Pseudonocardiaceae bacterium
CGTCTTCCGGCGCGGCCAGGTGGATCGTGATGCCGGGATGGCGGGTCCGGAATGTTCCCACCAGCTCGGCGACCGGGTCGACGGCCAGGGTGGCGAGGGTACCGATAGTGAGCTGGCCGCTGCGCAGTTCACGCACCTCCTGCACGGCCCCGGCGGCGGCCTCCAGATCCCTGAGCACTTGCCGGGCAGGCCCGACCAGCGTGGCGCCGGCGGCGGAAAGCACGAGACTGCGACCGGCCCGGTGGAACAGCTCGATCCCCAGCTCTCGCTCCAAGGTCCGCAGCGACTGTGACAGCGAGGGTTGCGCGAGCCGCAACGTTGCGCGGCCCTGGTCACGCTGTCTTGGTCCACCACAGCGAGGAAGTACCGGAGCTGCCGAGCTCCATAGATTCAGCCTATCTGCCACAGAGGATTACTGTCTTTGCCCTCTGGGCGGGACGACGCTTGGATCGGTCTATGGGGGTCACCACGCGCCAGTCAATGCTGGCTCGCATGGCCGCTGAACCTGCCCGACCGCAGTGGGTGCGGCGCCGGCCGGGTGCGCACTGGCTGGTGGTTGCCACCGTGTGCGTCGGAGCGTTCATGGGCCAGCTCGACGCGAGCATCGTCACCGTGGCGTTTCCGACCCTGCAGCGTGAGTTCCACGCCGGTGTCGGCGCGGTGGAGTGGGTGGCACTGTCCTATCTGCTGGTCCTGATCTGCGCGGTGACCGCGGTTGGGCGGTTCGCGGACATGGCGGGGCGCAAGCAGCTCTATACCTATGGCTTCGGCGTGTTCACCGTCGCATCGGTGGCGTGCGGGTTCGCTCCCAACCTGCTGGCGCTGGACGGCTTGCGTGTCCTGCAGGCACTGGGCGCGGCGATGCTGCAAGCCAACAGCGTCGCGCTCATCGCCACCGCGATGCCCCAGGACAAGCTGGCACGCGGAATCGGCGTGCAGGGCGCCGCGCAGGCGCTCGGGCTCGCCCTGGGCCCGACGTTGGGGGGGTTGCTCATCGCGCTCGGCGGCTGGCAGCTGATCTTTTTCGTCAACGCGCCAGCTGGGGTGGTGGGAATGCTGCTGGGCTGGTTCTTTCTGCCTCGCAGTCGCCACCTGCAGCAGCGAACCCAGTTCGACTGGCCTGGCCTGGCCGCGTTGGTGCCCGCGGTTGGTGGGGTGCTGGCGGCGCTGTCGCTCGGGCGTGACCAGGGCTTCGGCTCGCCGCTGGTTCTGAGCCTGGCCGGGGTCGGTCTGGCGGGTTGCGTGCTGTTCGTCGCGCAGGAACGCTGGGCAAGCGCCCCGATGGTGGACCTGCGGCTGTTCTCTCGCGTTCCCTTCACCGCTGGAATCACCAGCGGATTTCTCTCCTATGCCGTGCTGTTCGGGGCGCTGTTCGTGACCCCGTTCCTGTTGGAGGGCGGGCTGGGACTCTCCCCCGGGCTCGCCGGCTTGGGGCTGACCGCGCTGCCCGCGGCACTCGGCCTCTCCGCACCGCTGGCCGGGCAGCTCGCTGATCGGGTCGGTCCCCGCCCGCTGACCGTCACCGGGATGCTGCTGGCTGGTCTCGGGCTGGTGGCGATCGCGGTGATCCACGAGGACGTCAGGATGGTGGCCGGTGAGCTCGCGCTGATCGGCCTGGGCCTCGGGATGTTCACTCCGCCGAACAACGCCGCGATCATGGTTAGCGCCGGGCGCGAGCAGCCTGGGACCGCCGGTGGGTTGCTCAACATGACCCGGGGGCTGGGCACTGCGATGGGGGTTGCCCTGTCAGGCGTCGTATTCGGGTGGGGCCAGGCGCACGCCGCCGGTAGCGCAGGGGTTCGCGATGGCGCGGCGGCCACCGTAGTGGTGCTGGCAGCGCTGGCCGTCCTTGCCGCGGTTCTCCCGCTGCTAGGCCGCCCACACCTGGGCGAGGCGCGCACGAGGACACGGCGGTGGCGTGGTGGTGGCGCTGCCTCAACCGGGATGGGAGAGCGACTGCCCCGCCATGGGCAGCCGGAGCAGCTGTAGCAATGCCGGCCAGACCCGCTGGCCGAGGGCTGCGTCGGCGGCGGGGATTCCGCCTCGAGCCATTGCCATCCCGCCGGGCGGCTTGCTCGGCTCGCCGGGCAGGGGTATGCGGTGTCCCGCGTCGGCAGCGGTGATCACCTCGGTGGCGAGCTGGTGAGCCGATCGACGGTCTTTGATCTGCTGAGCGAACCACTCGGAGGGCCATACTTGATCGTCGCCGCCCGCGGCGAGTAGGACATCGGCGGTGATCTGCTCGACGGGGATCGTCGCCGCGGGCACGCGCTGGGCGAAGGTCCGCAGGCTCTGTTCGTACAAACCCCCGGTAGGACGGTAGCCCGCTGATCGTGGTGGGACTCCATGCCGGGTCGTAGGGGACGAACGGCAGGGGGTGACCGTCCGCGCTCCACGACGAGCGACCGTGTGCGGAAGTCTCCTTGCGGCCTGGTCCGACGTTGGCCCATACCACTGCCGAGGGGACAGCCCAGCCACCGCCCGTATCCGGTGGTCGCGGCTGGCCAGCAGGAGGGCCGCTTCGGCGCCCTTGGACGTTCCGATCACACACAGGTGATCGCTGATCGAGGCCAACCGGTCCAATGCTGGTGCGAAGGTCTCGAGCGGAACCTCGCAAATCCCCGATGGTTGGCCTGGACCGCCGAACCAACGCAGGCTCAGTGCCGCCGCGCCGTGGCTGGCCAGCAGTCGGATTCGATCGATCTCAATCCGGCCGCTGGAGCCGGAAAGCACCAGAACCGCGCAACGTGCTTGCTCGCCGTTGGGAAGCACCAGCAGCGCTTCGGGGTCCGGTAGCACGTCAGTGACCGTCAGGCTGGGCGAGCTGGTTAAGGATGAGGCCGACGACGGTAGCCGCGGCCGGGTGATCGAGCGCATCACCCAGGGCAGGGTCTCGGTCGCCGGCGAGGATGCGCTGCACGACAGCGGCAAGCGGCGCCCAGTCTGGGTGAGCCGCGAGAGCTCGGAGTAGCGGTTTTAAGGCGTTGGTGGCATCCGGGTCGCCCTTGGCGGCCGCGACCGTGGCCTCAGCCAGGGCGGCCAGCGGCGGACTCTGCTCGCGCGGCGAGGTAGACGCGACGCCGGCACGCCAGGCGTTGGCATCGACTGGCACCGTGCCGGCCAGCGCAGCCAAAGCACACCGGACGATGGCGGTATCAATGGGATCGAGTCCGGTGGCCAGGGAAGGATCACGCTCACCAGTACGGATCCGGCGCAGCACGGCGACCACCTGCCGCCAGTCAGCGTGCTCTGCTAGGGAAGCCAAGATCAAGTCAAGGGCCCGATCAGCGACGGTGTCACCGCAGTCGGCGGCCACCAAGCCGGAGATCACCGGCTCCCACTGATCCAGGTGACCCTGAAACGGCTGCGTCGTACCCACTCCCACTCCCACTCCACTCCC
>JBHELN010000007.1:0-6076 GCA_046263115.1 Pseudonocardiaceae bacterium
ATCGGCGAGCACTGCCTTGATGAGGTCGCCGTGCGTACAGACCAGCCACAACACCGCAGCGCTGTGCTCGGTGGCCAGCTTGGCGTCCCACTCCCGCACCGCCGCCACCGCCCGGGCCTGCATCGCGGCCATACCCTCGCCGCCGGGAAACACCGCCGCAGAGGGATGCGCCTGCACCACCTTCCACAGGGATTCTTTCGCCAGGGTGCGTAGTTCCCGCCCTGTCCATTCGCCGTAGTCCATCTCCACGAACCGGTCGTCGACAGTCACCTCGAGCTCGCGCGCCTGCGCCAACGGGGTCAGCGTGTCCTGGCAACGCTGCAGCGGGGAACACACCAGAGCCGCCAGCGGTACCTGGGCCAGGCGCCCGACCAGCGTCTTGGCCTGTTCTTGACCGTGCTCGTCGAGGGCCACTTCCGGATTACGCCCGGCGAGAACACCTGCCGTGTTCGCCGTGGAGCGGCCATGTCGTAGCAGGATCACGGTGCCCACGCCGCCACCCTACGCACCCGCTAGCCTGCACCCCCGTGCAACAGCGTTATCTGGGCCGCAGCGGGCTGCGTGTGTCCCGGCTCGCGTTGGGCACCCTGACCTGGGGCCGCGACACCGACGCCGAGGAGGCTGCCACCGAGCTGGTCGCCTTCGTCGATGCCGGCGGAACGTTCGTCGACACCGCCGATGTCTACAACGACGGGGAGTCAGAGCGAATCCTGGGTAAGTTGCTGACCGATCTCATCCCCCGGAATGAAGTTGTGCTCGCGACCAAAGCGGTGGTGCGGCGCGACGAGGGGCCATTCGGCGGCGGCGCGTCCCGGGGAGCGTTGTTCGAGGCGCTGGAAGGATCGCTGCGTCGGCTGCGGACCGACCACATCGATCTGTGGCAGCTGCACGCGTGGGATCCGGCGGTGCCGCTGGAGGAGACGCTGTCCGCGGTCGCCGATGCGGTGCGATCAGGCAAAGTCCGCTACGCCGGGGTGTCCAACTACACCGGGTGGCAGCTGGCCACCGCGAAGGCGGCCTCCGAGGTGCCGCTGGTGTCCACACAGGTGGAGTACTCGCTGGTGGAACGGGGCGTTGAACGCGAGGTAGCGCCGGCAGCGGCGCACCACGGGGTGGGACTGCTGCCGTGGGCGCCGCTGGCCCGCGGGGTACTCACGGGCAAATACCGCAACGGCACGCCCTCCAGCTCCAGAGCGGCGTCGCCGCACTACGCCCGGTACGTCGAGCATCACCGCACTGACCGGGCCAACCGAATCGTGCAGGCGGTGGTCACCGCCGCTGACGGTCTGGGGGTATCGCCGTTGGAAGTGGCCCTGGCGTGGGTGCGGGACCGGCCGGGGGTGGTTGCGCCGGTCATCGGCGCGCGGGACGCCACCCAGTTGGCCGGCTCGCTCGCCGCTGAAGAAGTGGAGCTGGCTCCCGCGATACGGGCCGCCTTGGATGACGTCAGCGCAATCGAGCTGGGCTACCCAGAACGCCCGCTCGGCTGACCCGCCGCATCGCGCGCTCGGCTGACCCGCTGCATCGCCGCGGTCATGTCGCGGGCGGCTCGCACCGTGCCTCGGATTGACCCGGACACCTTGGACCGCCCGCCGGCTCGCGGCCGGTATTCGACGTCGAACTCGCGGACCCGCCAGCCTGCCGCAGCAGCCCGCAGCAGCAGCTCGAACGGGTAACCGAACCCGCGGTCGGTGATTCCCAGGTCGAGCAGGGCCTGCCGACGCGCGACCCGGATGGGCGCGATGTCGTGCACGGGCAACCCCCGATGCCGCAGCACTGCGGCCAGCGCCACGTTGCCGACCCTGGCATGCCACGGCCACGCCCCGGCCTGCGGTATGCGGCGACCAATGGCGAGATCGGTGCCCTTGGTCACCTCCGCAACCAGCCGCCGCAACGCGACTGGCGCCAGCGATCCGTCGGCGTCCAGCACGCCGACCAGATCGGCGGTCGCGGCAAGCAAGCCGGCGTGCACCGCGGCACCGTAACCGCGCCTCGGCTCGGACACCACCGTGGCGCCGCCCGATCTCGCGACCGCGATGGTGTCATCGGTACTGCCGTTGTCGACGACGATGGCACGGTAGCCGGCCGGCATGGCGGCCAGCACAGCCGGCAGCGCCTCGGCCTCGTCGAGGCAGGGCAGCACGACGTCCACCGTGGTAGTCACGATTGATGACGTTATCCCTAAGAGGGACCAAGAACGGACCAAACTGGTTACGGCTGCCTCACGGATCGCTGCATAGGGTCATCGACATCGCGCCGGAGTGCCCGGCATCTAGCGTATAAACGCCAACAACTGGCTACTCGGGGATGACGTGGGGGTGTCAGGTCAGGAATGCTTGACTGACGCCCAGCTCCGAACTTGCTAGTACTACCGACGAGGAGGTCGGTGTGCCCGGTGCCCTGCGCGCGGCTGCGCTGTTCGTCGCCGGGCTGGTTGTGGCAGGATGCGGCACCCTCAGCGGCTCAGCCAACGAGCAAGCCGTTCCCCCGGCCGAGCCGGTAGTAGCCCCTTCGGGGGGGGCACCTGCCGCCGGCACCGTGACGCCACTAGCCGCGCCGGCCACCGAAGTACTCGTCGATCCACGCACCAGGACGGTGGCGCTGACGCTGCTCGACCCGCCGCGGCTGTTGCTGAGGACACTGGATGGCACCGAGGCGCGCCGGCAGGTCCCGTTGCCAGGCCCAGCCGCTGACCTCGTTTTGGCCTCCGAGAGCGGAGAGCTGCTCGTACCGGTGAATACACCTGGGTGCCTGGTCCGGGTGCCGATCGACGGCGGCGCGCCGAACAGGATTGATCTCGACGGCCCGGCCCACGGGGTGGTCGCGGTGGGTGGTGTCACCGTGATCGCACTGGGCGATCGGCTCGTCGTGCTCGACGGGAACCGGCCGCGCGCGCCGATTCGGGGCTTCTCCGATGCCACCCGGTTGGTGCCGGCCCACGCTGCGACTGCGACCAAAGTCTGGGTGCTCGATCGGGAGCGCAGCGCGGTCAGCGTGGTCGACGTGTCGTCTGGCGAGATCAGCCCCGAGCTGCGCGCAGGCAACGGCGCAGCCGGGGCGGTGGCCGATCGGTTCGGCCGGATCCTGGTGACTGATACCCGCGACGGGGAGTTGCTCGCTTTCGCCGGCGACCCACCGTTGTTGCGGCAACGTTTTCCGTTGCCGGGCGCGCCGTACGGGGTGGCCTACGACGCCCGGCGGGACTTGGCGTGGGTGACTCTGACCGGACGCGACGAGGTGGTCGGACTCGGCGTCGCTGGGGGTGAACCGGTAGTGATCCACCGGTTCCCGACCGTACACGAACCCGATGCGGTGGCCGTCGACCCGGTCAGTGGCCGCGTGCTGGTCGTCTCCGCATCAGGAATGGGACTGCAGATGATCGATCCCGAACGGGTGGTGCAGTAATGATCGAGACAGTAGACGGTGATGGCCTCGACTGGGAGTACCAGCCGCTGCGGCTGCCGCGGGAGGTATCCTGGCGTACCGCAGCGACGCAGCTCGCCGTGCAGGCTGAATTCGCGGGGTGGGAGCTGTCCCGGGTGCGGATGTACCGCGACGGCACGCGGACGGTGTGGCTGCGCAGGCAGCGCACCCCGATCGCTTTGCCCAAGCTGTCGTTGTAGGTGTTCTGTCAGCACGACGTAGGGCCCGCACCCGCAGGCGCGGACCCTATTCGTGAGTCTGGTCGGTCCGGGTCGTGAGCATCGACCCTGCGAGCAGCCCTCAGGCTCGGATCGTGCGGATCTGGTCGGCCTGCGGACCCTTGGGTCCCTGAGTGATCTCGAATTCCACCCGCTGGTTCTCCTCCAGCGTGCGGTAGCCGGTCGCCTGGATCGCCGAGAAGTGGGCGAAAACGTCGGGGCCGCCCCCATCCTGGGTGATGAAGCCGTAACCCTTCTCCGCGTTGAACCACTTGACCGTGCCGGTCGCCATCTTCCATCTCCTTCTCGGGCCCCTGTGCGGCCCGTAATGCGGGTGTCCCGGATCGTTGTCGTGATCACAGGCCTACGCGGTGCGCACACCGTGCTAGCTGGACACAACGAACGCCTGTGGCGCGCTTGCTCCACAGGCGTCCTTGGAACCAAGACTGCTACGGGCGCAGACGTTAGCAGAATCAGCAGCTTCGCAGGAACCGGTCGAGGACGCGGGTACCAAAGATCAGCCCGTCGACTGGCACCCGCTCGTCGACACCGTGGAACAGCGAGCCGAAATCGAGATCGGGCGGCAGCTGCAAGGGCGAGAACCCGAAGCAGCGCATTCCCAGCTTGCAGAACGCCTTAGCGTCAGTGCCACCGAACATCATGTAGGGCACCGTGCGTGCGCCGGGATCCTCCTGCAAGATCGCGGCATTCATCGCGGCGACCAGATCGCCGTCGAAGGTGGTCTCCACCGGCGGCTGGTGCACTACCCACTCCCGGGTGATGTCGGGGCCGAGCAGTTCCTCCACTTCCCTCTCGAAGGCTGCTTGGCGACCGGGCAGTACCCGGCAATCCACCACGGCCTGCGCCGAGGACGGGATGACGTTTGGCTTGTAGCCGGCGTCGAGCATCGTTGGGTTGGCCGTGTCGCGCAGCGTCGCGCCGATGATCCGCGCTAGCGCCCCCAGTTTGGCGACTGCGTCCTCCAAGTGATCGCCGGAAAAGTCCAATCCGGTCTCCTCGCCGACGGCCGTCAAGAACTCCTGCACCGAATCCGTCATGACCAGAGGGAAGCGATGGTTGCCCAGCCGAGCAACGGCCTCACACAGCGCAGTCACCGCGTTGTCCTCGTGCACCACCGCCCCATGGCCCGCCCGCGCCTGGGCTCGCAACCGCATCCAGGAGATGCCCTTCTCTGCAGTCTGGATCAGGTACAGCCGGCGTCCCTCACGCACGGTGAGGGAGAACCCGCCTACTTCGCTGACCGCCTCGGTGCAACCCTCGAACATCTCTGGTTGGTGCTCGACGAGCCAGTGCGAGCCCTGCAACCCACCGGCCTCCTCATCGGCTAGGAAGGCGAAGACAAGGTCGCGCGGTGGAATCACGCCGTCGCGCCGGAACCGGCGCGCCACAGCGAGGGTCATCGCGACCATGTCCTTCATGTCGACCGCGCCGCGACCCCACAGGTAGCCATCCTGCACAGCGCCGGAGAACGGATGCACCGACCACTCGGCGGCGTCAGCCGGCACCACGTCGAGATGCCCATGTATCAGCAGCGCGCCCCGTCCAGGGTCGGCACCGGGCAGCCGAGCGACCACGTTGCCCCGCCCAGGAGCTCCGGATTCAAGATAAGTGATCTCAAAACCCACGTCGTCGAGCTTGGCGGCGACGTACTCCGCCGCGGCCCGTTCCCCGACGAGAGTGTCCGGGTCGCCAGTGTTGGTGGTGTCGATCCGGATCAGGTCGCTGGCCAGGCCAATGACCTCGTCCTCCGCCATACTCGTGCTGCCTGCTGGTCCCTCCATCTGGTCTTCCTACCACCGCTGATCTGCAGGATCTACGATGGTTGCACCGAGTTCAGCCGCCGGATGGCGATCAGCTACCCTCGTTGCACGGTGGTAGTGGTGTGCGAGGTGCGGTTAAGCAATGTCCGAGTGGCGGAATGGCAGACGCGCTAGCTTGAGGTGCTAGTCCCCGACTAGGGGGTGGGGGTTCAAGTCCCCCCTCGGACACAGACACTACGCACACGGATGATGTTGGTCGGGTTTCGGCCAGCACGGTGTGTTCTGTGTGGTTGTAGGTGAGGCGAACACCAAGCTCGCGGTAGCCCTCCGCCTTGTCTGCCGGGTCGGCGCGGCGCAAGGCGTCTAGCAGGCCACCGAGCGTGTCCACCATCGCATGGATGTCGTCTCGGCTCATCCGTGGGTTCGTAGCGTGGTGACTGGTGAGGGTGGCCAGTCTTGCCTCCGCGATGGTGCGTTGCTGCTGCACGTCTTGGCTCCATGCCACTACTAGTGCGGGATCGGCGCCTGCTTCCAAAGCTGCTCGATGACGGGCGAGTTTGCGTTCGCACTCGGCAATCATTCGTCGTGCCGCCTCGACGGCGGGAGCGTCATTGGGTTGTGCGTCTTCCAACGCCGTCAGGGACTGCTCGATTC
>JBHELN010000008.1:0-4687 GCA_046263115.1 Pseudonocardiaceae bacterium
TCCGGGCAGTCCTGCCGTCCGGTGGACAACTGCTGTTCTGCAATCACCATGCCCGTCAGCACTCATCGAAGCTGAAGGAGCTCGAGGCGGACATCCAGGCCAGCGAAGCTTAGGCGCCGTGGTCAGACCGGCACGTCTTAGTGGGAACGTAAGTAGGTGATGCGCTGTTCGAGTTGCTCCACAGTGGCCATGGCGGTGGGTGGTCCGCCACATGCCGTGCGGACCTCCTGGTGGATGGCCCCGTGTGGCCGACCGGTCCGGTGATGCGCCATCGCCACCAGCGTGTTGAGTTCCCTTCGGAGCTCACTGAGACGTTCCCGCATCGTCGGCGGCCGAGCCTCGGGGGAGGTCCCGACCGAGTGATCGGTCGAGCGTGCCGTCGCTCGGGCAAGTTGCTGTTGCTGACGGCGGCGCAGCAGAGCTCGCATCTGGTCCGGTTCCAGTAGCCCCGGCAATCCGAGGTAATCCTGCTCATCCTCAGTGGTGGCGAAGGCAGCCGTCCCGAAGCAAGCACCGTCGTAGATCACCTGGTCTAGCTCTGCACTAGCACCCAGCGCGGTGAACGCACGCTCCTGCTCGCCGGGTTCATCGCGCTGCGCGTTGGCGCGCGCCAGCGCCTCGTCGTCCCAGCCATCCTCATCCCGGTGCGGAGCACCGAGTACGTGATCGCGCTGCTGCTCGAGTTCACTGGCCAGCTTGAGCAACGTGGGCACGCTGGGCAGGAACACCGTCGCCGTCTCGCCCGGCCGCCTGGACCGGACGAACCGGCCCACCGCCTGCGCGAAGTACAGCGGGGTGGCTGCCGAGGTCGCGTAAACCCCGACTGCCAGCCGGGGTACGTCGACACCCTCGGACACCATCCGGACCGCAACCATCCAGTGCTCGTCCGAGCCGGCGAACGCGGCGATCCGGTCGGATGCGGACGGGTCGTCGGATAGCACCAGCGCCGGTTGGCGACCAGTGATGGTGCGCAGAATAGCGGCGTAGGCGTGGGCGGCGGTGTGGTCGGTGGCGATCACCAGGCCGGCCGCGTCGGGCAACGCGCCGGTACGAAGCTGGGCCAGCCTGGTGTTCGCGGCGGTGATGACCGCCGGGATCCACTCCCCAGCCGGGTCCAGCGCAGTGCGCCAGGCCCGGGCGGTGTGCTCGGCGGTGAGCGGCTCCCCCAGGCGCGCCGAGTACTCCTCTCCGGCGCTGGTCCGCCACCGGGCCTCACCGGAGTAGGCGAGGAACATCACCGGGCGCACCACCCCGTCGGCCAGCGCCTCGGGGTAGCCGTAGGAGTGGTCCGCGGCGGAACGCAGCGCACCGGCGCCATCCGGTTCGTAGCTGATGAACGGGATCGGTGTGTCGTCGCTGCGGAACGGGGTGCCGGTCAGGGCCAGCCGGCGCGCCGCGGGGGTGAAGGCCTCGCGCACCCCGTCGCCCCAGCTCTTGGAATCTCCTGCATGATGAATCTCGTCGAGCACCACCAGCGTGCGCCGCCGCTCGGTACGGCTGCGGTGCAGCGCCGGATGCGCCGCGACCTGGGCGTAGGTGAGTGCGACCCCGTGGTAGTCAGCAGAGGTCGCGCCCACCGAGTTGCGAAACTCGGGGTCCAGTGCGAGGCCGACTTCAGTGGCTGCACCGGCCCACTGGTGCTTGAGGTGCTCGGTGGGGGTCACCACGGTCACCGCCTGCACGGTGCGGTCGGCCAGTAGCTCGGCGGCGACTCGTAATGCGAAAGTCGTCTTGCCGGCACCGGGCGTGGCGACTGCGAGAAAGTCTTGCGGTGCACTGGCCAGATACCGGGCCAGCGCTCTGCGCTGCCAGGCGCGCAGCGGCCGCATGGTGCACTCCCTCCGGTCGCTGCACTCGTGGATGGCAGACAGTCTCTCCGACACTTTCTGCAACTTTCGAGCGGGTCGCGCTTCGCCCGACCCGGCCATGCAGCATCCTGGACGGTGACATGGATGCCTCGGCCGACTCCACCGCCGACGGGGCCGCAGCGAAGACCGCAGGTCACGCCCGGCGGTGGCCGCTGCGCCTGATCTCCCGGACCGCCGCTAAGGCGTGGGATGACAGCTTCGTGTCGATGTCGGCCCAGGCGGCGTTCTGGATGACGCTGTCGCTGCCGCCCCTACTGTTGGGGATGCTGGGCAGTCTCGGATTCGTCAGCGGCTGGTTCGGCGCGGACACGGTCGCGGCGGCGCAACGCGAAATCGTGCGGTTGGCCACCGGCGTGTTCAGCGCCGATGTCGTCAACCAGATCATCCGTCCCACGGTGTCCGATATCCTCACCCGAGGGCACAGTTCGCTGGTCTCGGTGGGATTCGTCATCTCGCTGTGGGCCGGTTCCTCGGCACTGGCATCCCTGGTGGACTCGATCACTGCCGCCTACCACCAGCACGCGGTACGGCACCCGGTGTGGCAGCGAACCTTCGCCTTGCTGCTCTACGCGCTTGCGCTGATCGGATCGGTGTTCGTGCTCCCGTTGACAGCGCTGGGTCCGGGCCTGATACCCGAGCTGTTCCCCGAGGCGGTCCGACCTACCGTTGCTGGGCTCGTCGCCATCTTTTACTACCCCGGCCTGGGTGTCCTGCTGATGGTCGCGTTGGCCACCCTGTACCAGCTGGTGTTGCCCAACAAGCTGCCATGGCACCGGGGACTGCCCGGCGCGCTGCTCGCGATGGTGGTATTCCTGGTCACCAGCACCGGGCTGCGACTCTACATCTCGTCGGTCACCGCCACCGGGTACACCTACGGGGCGCTCGCCGCCCCGATCGCATACCTGCTGTTCTGCTTTTTCATCGCGATGGCGATCGTGCTCGGCGCCGAGTTCAACAGCGCCATCGAGGAACTTTGGCCCGCCCATCCGACTCGACGGGACCGCCGGCGCCTGCGGCGGCGGCCGGTGACCGCGGCGACGCTCAGCCGCTGAGCGCTCCGGAATGGTAAGCCACCACGTCACCGTTGCCACCGACACCTTCTTGGGCCACCCGGGCCAGCAGCCCGGCCCGCGCCTCGGGAGAGATACCGTTCAGGGCCGCCCGGTCGAGCTCGATCCGGAAACCGGCCGGCCCCAGCAGCCGGACCCGCAGATCACCCACTGGCACCCGGCATTCAGCGAGGTAGCCGCTGGCAGCCAACTCAGCACGCTCGACCAGGGTCAGCGCTTCGACGGTCACCGGCACTCCGACCGCGATCCGGGACGCCAGGCACGGCGTACTGGGCTTGTCGTGCACCGTCAGATTCCAGTGCGCAGCCAGCGCGCGCACCACCCGTTTGGTGGCACCGATCTCGGCAAGCGGCTCGCACACCCCCAGCTGCGCCGCCGCGCGCAGTCCCGGGCGGTGCGCGGCGCGGCGGTCGTCGACGTGTGTACCGGTGGCGATATGCGCAATGCCGCGGCGCTGCGCGAGGTCGCGCACCGCCGTGAGCACGGTCCGTTTGCAGAAGTAGCAACGGTTCCCGGCGTTGGCTCGGTAGTCCGGGTCGGTGTGCTCGTCGGTACGCAACACCACCAGCTCCGCATGGATCTGGCCGGCGACCCGGCGCGCGGTGGCCAGCTCGGCCCGAGCCAGGCTGGGCGAGTCGGCAATGGCGGCCAGCACCGCGTCGGTTCCGAGCGCTCGGACCGCGCCGGCCAGCACCACCGCGGAATCGACCCCACCCGAGAAGGCCACCACCAGGCCGCCCAACCGGCCCAGCCGGTCGAGCAGAGCCGCGGCAGCCGAGGTGGCGCTGAGAACATCAGCCCTGAGGACATCGGCGCGGTGCATGGTGCACCATCGTCGCATGTCCGGTGGCGAACGGCGTCCTGCGTGAGATAGTCGGCCCCGTGGTCGACTCAACCCCGGGTCCCGGGTCGGACTTCACCGCGCTGGATTGGACCAGTGACCGGATCGGCGACGTCGCCGGTATCGCCCACCTGGATCTGGACCGGAGGCGACGAACCGCCGTGCCGGAGGTCGTCTTCGCCCAGGGTAAGACGGAGGAACAGACGCTGCAGCTGTTGGCCGCGGCACGGCGCGGCCAGCCCGGCTTTCCCGCATTGGCCACTCGGTGCCCCGAGGGCGTGCTGCGCCGCGCGCGCAGCGCGTTTGCCGCCGAGCCGGTCATGGTGGACTCAATTGGCCGGACAGTGACCGTTGGGGCGCTGCCACCGGCGCGCGGATTCGTCGCGGTGGTTACCGCGGGCACTTCGGACCTGCCGGTGGCGCACGAGGCGATCGCCACCCTGCAGGCGCTCGGTGCCGGGCACCGGTTGATCGCCGATGTCGGCGTCGCCGGGTTGCACAGGCTCTTCGCCCACCTTGATGAGCTGTCCGCGGCCGACTGCGTGATCGCCATCGCCGGGATGGAGGGCACCCTGCCCGGGGTGGTCACCGGGTTGATCCGGGCACCGGTGGTGGCCGTACCCACCAGTGTCGGCTACGGCGTGAGCGCGGGCGGGCACGTCGCCGCGGCGGCGATGCTGGCCTCCTGCGCGCCAGGGCTGTGCGTGGTCAACATCGATAACGGCTTCGGTGCGGCGGCCCACGCCGTCAAAATCATCGAGAAGGTGCACGGTGGCTGAGCCGACGGCGGCATATCTCGACTGCACCGGGGGCGTGGCCGGTGACATGCTGCTGGGCGCGTTGCTCGACGCAGGCGCTGGCCTGGAGGTGGTGCAGGCCGGGGTGCGTTCGCTCGGGATACCGGGCCT
>JBHELN010000009.1:0-3315 GCA_046263115.1 Pseudonocardiaceae bacterium
CAGCCCAGCGTCCGGGTGGCTGGTTGCCGCCCACTCCACGGCTGCACGGATGTTCGGCAACTCGGTGGCCAGAGTGTCCAGGACGGGGTCGCCGCGACCGGCCCCGAGCAGTGTGCATTGCGCTAGACGCAATCCACTGACTGTCCGCCGCCATAATACCTCCGCTTTATCCCGGTACTGGCGCCGACCACTCGGGCAATCTCCTCCGGCTTCCGGCAGGTCGCCTGAATCGATTATCCCCGCGCGCGATCGACTATGATCGTGACCTCTCCGCACCGGGCGTACATCAGCCATCCGGCCTATATCAGCATCCGCCGCACCCGCATAAGTCTTGCTGCCGCGCCCAGGCGAAACCTTGCCATCAGCGCAACCGAGCTAGCCGCTCCTGATAGAACGGGGGCGACTGGTCGGCATCTGGCGGTGCGGGGAGGGGTGCGGGGTCTGGCTGGGGCGGTGGCCGTTGCAGGATGGGCTGTCGTCGTCTGGGTTGTCCCATGGCGGGTGGTCGGTGGTGTCGGGTCGGGGCCGGGGTTCGGGCAAGCCGTCGAGGATGGGTGGGGGTTGCGTGCGGTACTTCCTACCCAGCGGGCTCAGCCAGGTGAAATGGCCGGGTTCGGACTGGCGCAACCGCCACCGGCCGACGGTCTTCAGTTGGTGATCATGCCGAGACAGGGGGCCGGAGTTGTCATCGGTGGTGGGCCCGCCGTGGGGGTGGTCGTGGGTGTGGTCCAGATCAGCGCCACGCGCGCTGGCGCGGCAGCCCAGGTACACACATGAGCGGTCACGGATCTGCACGTGGCGGCGTAGCGCGGCCCCGGCAAACCGGGCGGCGGGATCCTGGGTGCTGCGCGCCGGCCAGTCAGCCTGGGTGTACTGGGCGGCGATGTCGGCCACCACGGTGGCCCACTCACCACAAGCCTGCGGGTCGGCGGCGAGCTCGGTGAGCAGGGCGGCGGGCAGGTGCAGCTCGACGATCCCGCCTCGGCACGGCGGCAACTCGCCCGTGGAGGTTAAGGGCGGGGTTCGGCGGCGGGTGATCCCGGCAAGCAACAGTTGCCCGGCGGAGTCGGTGATGGCATATCGCCATTCGGCGCCGCGCTGGGCGACCACGATGGTGCAGGCGATCTCCGCGGTGACTGGGCCCCCGCCGGAGACCTCGCCGGGATGCCGGTCCCGGCCGAGCAGGGTGGAAAGTCCCACTCGTAGCTCGACTCCGGCTTGCCGGCGCGGAGGTGTGCGCTTGCGCCAGCAGCCACGGAGCTCACCGCATGAGCATCCTCGTGGTCTTGGCCGGTGGTGCTGGTGAGCAGATCGGCGACTATCTGGTCAGCACGGTTGACGACAGTTGCTGCGCGGGCGCAACCCGGCCAGGGTGACGGTGACGAGCCGACGGACCGCAGCTCTCGATAAGGTGGGGTTTCGTTACAAGAGGGCTGGATGACCACACGCGACGAGACGGACACCGTATGGCTGGATCAGTCTCCTCCCATGGTTCTCCGCATCCGATTGGGCCCGATGACCTCTATCGCACTCGGCCGCCATGGGATATCGGGCGCCCCCAACCAGCGTTTCTTGCCCTTGCCGACGCGGGTGCCATCCGGGGCCGCGTCTTGGACGTCGGGTGCGGGACCGGCGAGCACGTATTGATGTCGGCTGGCCTCGGTCTGGACGCCACTGGCGTCGACCTCGCCGCAGCAGCTATACACGCCGCCCGGGACAAAGCGCGCGACCGAGGACGCCCGGCTCGGTTTCTCCTCCAAGATGCCCGGCAGCTGGCTGATCTCGGGGAGTCGTTCGACACCGTGCTCGACTGCGGGCTTTTCCACATCTTCGCCGATGATGACCGCGTCACCTTCGTCGAAAGCTTGCGGTCTGTGCTACCGCCGGGCGGCCGCTATTTCATGCTCTGCTTCAGCGACCGGCAGCCCGGCGACTGGGGGCCGCGGCGAGTGACACGCGACGACGAGATCACCGCCGCGTTCGCCGACGGATGGCGAGTCGACACCATCGAACCAGCCACGATCGAGATCACCACTGACCCGGAAGGCGTGCGGGCCTGGCTGGTCACCCTCACCAGGGTCTGAGCGCTCGCCCGGGGCTACGGTGCCGGGGACGTGCCGTGGCGTCTGTGTTCGATTCGCTCGGCGACGTTGGGTCACGTAAGTGGTGATGTTCCGCCCGGGTAGCGGACAGGGCAGCCCGACCGACCGGCGTCAGGTGGTCGTCATCTACGGCGAGGCCGGCATCGGTAAGACCTCGCTGTGCGCACGAGTCGCCGCCGATGCCGAACGTCCTCCGGGGCCGGCAACCACGAGGCGCGTCGACCGTCACAGTGGTCGATTGCGCGGCGTCATCTGGGCGAGCCGCGGGGCGCTGTCGGTGGCGGCGGCTACGGTCGCCTTCGCCGGGACCACCCGCCCCCCTGGACGATCTCTAAGGAGTCAGCCACATGAAGCTCGTGATGGTGAAGGGAATCGATGCGACCACCGTGGCGAGCGCAGTCGGCGGGCAAACGTACGCCAGGGGTATCACGTACGCGAACCAGCGCTCGGTCCAGCATATGGAGTGGGACGGCGCAGATCACGTCCTACGGGCGGTGGTCCGCGGCAGCCACGGCAACTACTACGAGACCGCGGTGTACTTCGAGCCTCGGCGCGGCGCCGAGTTGACGTTCGCGTTCGGCGAGTGCACGTGCCCGGTTGGATTCGACTGCAAACACGTCGTCGCGGTGGCGGTCACCGCCTCCAGCGCGGCGGGTGCCGCTGCCGACACGCGACCGCCTGCGCCGTCGTGGGAGCAGAGCCTGGCTGCGTTGCTCGGGTCGGCGCGCCCGGACCCGCAGCACGCCGACGACGCCATCCCGCTGGGCATCGAGCTGTCCTTGTCCTTGCCCCCAGCCGCGGCGGCAACCCGAGTGCCGGTTGCACCGAAGCTGCTGGCCCAGCTGGTGCGGCCGGGCCGCAGTGGGTGGGTCAACGGCGGGTTGAGCTGGAGCCGGGTCGACTCGCCGTACTACTTCGGTGATTACCACGCGTCGCACGTGCAGCTGCTACGGGAGCTGTACGCACTGCACCGGTCGCACAGCCCCACGCCGAACTACTACGCGCGGGACGACAAGTCGATCGATCTGGCCGTCGTGTCCGGCCGGCGCCTGTGGTCGTGGCTGGATGAGGCCGCCGAGGTCGGGCTGCAGCTGCTGTATGCGCGCAAGCGGCTTGGGACGGTCGAGGGGTACGGCCAGGCCACCCTATGCCTCGACGTCACCGCCGGGGACAGGCCCGGTGCACTGGTCATCGCGCCGGTATTGCACCTGGC
>JBHELN010000010.1:0-4623 GCA_046263115.1 Pseudonocardiaceae bacterium
GGCCTGACCAACCCTCAGATCGGCGATCGGCTATTCATCTCTCGGCGCACCGTGGCAAGCCACCTGGCCAGCGTGTTCCGCAAGCTCGGGATCACCAACCGGGTCCAATTGGCCGCCGAAGCGAGCCGCCGGGCCACCCGCAGCTGACATGGTCCGAGAACAACGGCACCCCGGGTCGCCCGATCACCCGCAAGCTGGAGCGCAGTGCGTACCTCGCCCGCAGCGTCGGCATGGGCTCGTTACCGACTAGACATACCCGCATGCATGGCATGCGGAATTGCACTCCGACTGGGTCTGGTAACTCCCTTCAGGTGCCTTGCACGGGAGGCAGCTGCCCCACGTGGCCGGGCAGCCTCGAACCACCGCCCCGGCGGCCGCGGGCTCGCCCGTAGCGTTCGTGGGCTGCCTGTTTGCTCACTCCCAGCGACTGACCGATGTCCGTCCAGGGTGCGCCGCGCGTCCGGGCCAGCCGCACCAACCTGGCCCGCCACCGGTCGACCACTCGCGCGAGTGCCTCAACGGCGGTCAAGGCTTCCAGCACCGGTTCGATATGGCGCCGTTCGCTGTTCACGGCAGTGATTCTTTGCGTTTCGGGAGCGTCTTGCGGGAGATACCGGCCGAAACGCTCGGCGGCATGCAGTGCCTCGTAGGTCTGCCACGGCAACGGCGTCGGTCCGGCAGGCACCGCGGGCCGGATACGCGGCGGTGCCGGAGCCGGCTCGCCGGTGTCTCTTGGCGGTTCATCTGCGACCGAGAGTTTCAGGTACACCCGGGTGGTGGTGCCCTGGGGGCACGAGTGGTGCTGAACGAGGTCTGACAGGTGGTGAACCATCAGCAGGCTACGGCCGTCCGGTTTCCTGGGATCGGCCAGCAGACTGCCTGCGGGCAGGTCTCTGATGTGCGCGGCAGTGCGGACGTCGCATACCAGGTAGCCGCGCTCAGCCCAGACCCGCAGGCTGCCGGTCCCACCGCCGTGAACCAGGCTTCGTGTCACCAACTCGCCGACGATCAGCTTGAGCTCTGCGTGATCGCCAGTGTGGCCAAGCCGGGTGGCCTGATCGCAGGCGAACTGTCCGGCCAGCGCTGCCCTGGTCGCATCAAAGGTGAAGCTGGGACCCATCGTGTGCGAGCAGAGCCGGTCGTCGGTGATGACCCGTTCCGCAGCGAATCGGGTGCTCACCCGTTCACCGTGCGCATCGATCAGTCGCGGGTGGTTGAGCTCGACCTCGGCAAGGGTCAGGGGACCCACCACGTCGGCGTCATAAGGGCACAACATGCTCACCAATCGACCGCTGAGCGCGACGTTGATCAAGGCCTCCTGGTGCGCGCACGCCGGGTACTCCCGCACGGCGCGTCCAGTCCATAGCTGCTCGGCGACGATTCGTACCCGCCCGGATGGGTGGGCATCAGCGAAGGCGCGCAGCACGTTGGGGATGATCCGCCCCGGGTGCCGGCCGGAGCGGGTCATATCCAGCAGCCGGACCCGTTCCGCGTCGCTACCCAGCTCGGTGAGGATGAGCCGCAGGTTCGGTCCCGGAACTGCCAAGCCGACGGCTTCACCGGCGGCCAGCCCTTCGCGGATGAACGGCACCGTGCCTGTGAGGTACTCCGCGGTACCACGGTAGAGCAGCGCCGGGTGCACAAACTGATCAGCCCGGCGCGGGGCGGGGGCGGTCACCGCCCCAACGTCCAATTCAACGTAATCGTGCGGAGACGGCCGCGGGAACCGACGACCTGCACACCTACCACCTCGTCTCGACGCGACAAATAGCGGTAGCCGCCGACTGATCGGCAGACCACCTATTTACCGCGCCAAGCCCCACTACACAGAGTAGGTACTAATCAGGCCCGTCACAACCCGCCAGCGGCTTGTTCACAGAAAGTTCCGCCTAAACCACCCGATGGCGTCGCGTGGCAGAGGGCCAAATACGTCGAGCCCGTCGGTTGTCGGCCTGCGTTTCCGGTCCTCTCTTGATGAGACGCTCGACCGCCCAATTGAGTGCTGCGCGCTTGTATCGGACGTTGCTCGCACTCGGCCTGCTCCGCGGCGTGACGTTGCTTGTCGGCCGAGCACATCGCGCGTTGACCGCAGTCTGCGGCAGCCCTGTTGTTTGTGTACGCAGCCCTGTCGTCACCGAGTCCGCCAGGAGAGCGGTTGGGTCTTGTTAGCTCCAGCCCAGTTCGTGCAGCCGGTGCTCGGGAATGCCGAAGTGATGGGCGACCTCGTGCACGACGGTGACCACGACCTCGTGCACCAACTCCTGCTCGTCGCGGCAGATGTCCAGCAGGGCGTCGCGATAGATGGTGATGCGGTCCGGCAACGACCCGCTGTACTGCGAGTCCCGCCGGGTGAGATCGACTCCCTCGTAGAGCCCCAGTAGACCCGGGTCGTCGGGATTGCGCGGCTCCACGAGCACCACCACGTTGTCCATCGCCGCGGCGAGCTGGGGTGGGATCAAGTCCAGCGCATCAGCCACCAGCTCTTCGAACCGGTCGGCGCCTATGATCATCAGGGCGGTGGCGGCGCTGGAGCATCGGCCTGGACCACCGGCGGTGCCGCCGGCACCGGTCCCAGATCCCGTGGAGCCGCAGGCGCAGGTTGCTTGCTGATTTGCACCGGCCCCTTCACGCTGCCGGTCACCGGAGCGAAACCGGAACGATCGGGTAGGAACGCGCCGAGTCGGCAGTCCACCCGGGTGCTGCCGGCGTGCCAGCTCTGCGCGCGCAGCGTTTCCCAGAACAACGTGAGGCCCTTGTTGGTGGCCACCGCAGGGCCGCCCGAGTAATCTCTCCCCAGTCGGGTGCATTCGGTGTTCAGCACCTTATCCTGCGCGGCCTCGTCGGGATATCCGTTCGGGAAGGCGCGTTTGAGATCCACCACGCCAACGACTTCGATGGCATGTGGGACCGCGCAATCGACTGGGTCGCCCACCGATTTGCCGTCATTGCCCAGGCAGGTGCCGGGTGGATGCACGTCTGATTGGTCCTGGGTCAGCACGTCACCGGTGGTGGCGAACAGCATGCCGGTGCGGCCGGTGGACTGTACCCCGCAACGCAGCATCCGGTCCCCGCTTTGCCAGCCGGCCTCGCTGGGTTTGATCGCCCCCACGGTGAACCGGCCGAAGGGATCGAAGTGATCGTTCAACGCCTGCGTGGTGCGCTCGGTGCAGCGCTGGACCACCAGTTGCTGCCACTGTCCCGGGTCGGGAAATGCCTGGTTGGCGCCGAAGTCCTGGAGGTCCAGTGTTGCGGTGACCTCGAACAGGTGCGGTTGCGTGCAGCTCACTGCTTTGGCGTCGGTCGCATCCTGTCGTTGCCAGGTCAAGCACGTATGCGCGGGAACCCGCAGCGGCTGCGCGGTGGTCGGGAGGGGCAAGTTGGGTGCGACGGCGAGCAGAGCGGCCTTGCCCGTGGGGACGCCGACCGCAACCAGCACCGCCAATGCACCTAGCACGGCTCCGGCGGCAAGCCGTCGTGTACTGCGGCTGGCGTGCGGCTCTGCACGGGTCACCGGTGCGTCAGGAGGCGGCATCCACACCCATCTCGCTACTCGACCGAGGTAGTCACCCTAACCGCGGTTAGGCACGCTGGCCATCCTGCGGTTCAGTGCCGGGCGAGCGAACTCACGTAGCGGTGTCTTGCGGGACACCCGCGCCCGGATCTTGCGGGACACCCGCGCCCGGGTCTTGGGAGACACCCGCTGCCCGGCTCACCCTGCGCGCCCGGACCGCCTCGATGAGGATTGGCATGATCGACAACGCGACGATGCCGACCAGGATCAGCTCCACGTGATTCCTGACGAAGGAGATGGCACCCAGCCAGTAACCCAGCAGCGTCACTCCGGTGGCCCAGGTAACGCCACCGATGATCGAGTAGGTGAAGTATCTGCGGGGTTCCATGCGACCCACCCCGGCGATCGCTGTGATGAACGTCCGCACGATTGGTACGAAACGGCCCAATATGATTGCTCGGGCGCCGTACTTGTCGAAAAAGGCGTGCGTCTTGTCCACGTGTTCGCGTCTGAACAGTCGGGAGTCCGGCCGGTCGAAGAGCGCGGGCCCAGCTTTGTAGCCCAGGTAGTAGCCGGCCACATTGCCCGCCACGGCGCACACCGTGACCAGCAGGCATACCAGCCAGATGGGCGCGCCGATAAGACCTCCCGCAACAAACAGACCAGTGGTGAACAGCAGCGAGTCGCCGGGCAGGAAGAATCCGATCAGCAGGCCGCATTCCGCAAAGATGATCAAGCACAGACCCACGATCACGTACGGACCCATCATCCGCAGCAGTTGCTCCGGATCGAGCCAGGACGGGCCGACAGCCAGCGACGTGCCGATGTGGCGGGGCATCACGGTGCCACGGTCGCGGGCGACCCTGACGGCACCCGCAGCCGAGGGTCGCTGATCACCAGGTGCTGATCACACCGGCCAGCGCGCCGGCCATTGCTCCCAGCAACACCGCCAGGACGAGCACTGCCCACGCCGACGGTCTCGGCCGGGCATGCAGTGACCTCCGACCGGGTCTCATCGGTGGGAGAGCGGGGGTAGACGCCTGGGACTGACTCGCGCCTAGTCCAGATGCCTGGGCGCGCAATGCGGCGGATAACTTCCGGCCGACCTGGTC
>JBHELN010000011.1:0-2661 GCA_046263115.1 Pseudonocardiaceae bacterium
AGCACCGCGAAGGTGCGCCGGTAACCGCGATCGAACAGCTTGTCGTCGGCGCCGGAGCTGTCCACCATCACCTGGCCATTGCGCTCGATCACCGCCATGGCGGCGCCGGTGGTGGCCGAGCCGTACGGGCCGAGGATCAGCCGGTAGCCCTTGTCGTTGAACTGGTCCACCAACTGGCCGGCGGTGTCGGGCTGGGACTGGTCGTCTTGGTAGTCGATGTGCAGCCGCAGCGTTCGGCCGCCGACGGGAACGCCGCCCTTGGCGTTGACCGTGCTGACGCAGTAGTCGTAGCCCTGCTGGGTCAGCTTGCCTTCCTTCTCCAGGGAACCGCTCAACGACATCGACGCCCCGAGGTTCACCGTGTCACCGGTCGTCGTCGGGTTCTGCGTGCCCTTGGAACCGCAGCCGGCGAGCACCAGCGCGAGCACCGCACCGCCGGCCAGGACCCGCGCTCGCGACCTCATCGCATGCGTCACGCTGTGAGCATAGGGCGGGCTATGACACTGTGGCCTGCATCGAGTCGGCGAGTGCGCCGGCTGCCGCGGTGACCACCGCGGGCAGTGCGGCGTAGGAATTCGCCGGCGCGGCAGTAAGCACGATCACGACATAGCGCCAGTCCGGTCCGACCAGGCCGGTGCTGTTCATCACTGCCTGGGAACCGCTGGTTCCCCAGCCTTGCTTGATCGCCCAGCTGGTATTCGGCAGGCCGTCCGGAATGCCGAAGTACTGATTGAAATCATCTGCGGCAATCTTTGGAGTATCCGACAGTGCACCGAGGATTAAGTCCTGGTCAGATTTGGGCAATCGATCGGTGATGTAGCGGTAAACAGTCACCATGTCCTGTGGAGTGATCAGCGTGTCGCCCCACTGGCCGGGATCGTCGGGCGCCCGGGTACCGGTGAGTCCGAGCAGGTTCACCATTCTGGACACGATGGCGGGGCCACCGCCGGCCGTCCACAAGTTGTCAGCGATCTCGTCATCGCTGTTGGCGAGCATCTGATGCAGTTGCTGCTGCATGCCCGGGTCCGGCGTCGCCCAGTTGTCCCTGGCCAGCAGGTCCAGCGCGACCAGCAACTTGACCACTGACATGGACGCCACTTGCCGATCGGCGTCCTGGCTGGTCAGCACGCTGGCGGTGGCGCGATCGAAGACCTCGAAGCCGACCTGCGCGGCCGGCAGCACCGCCTGCGTCGCCTGCTTGACCCGCGCCGCCGCGGTGGCCTGGTCAGCGACAGCGGACACCGGCGGGCCGGCCGCGGCGAGTGGCGGGCTGGTCGCCGGTTGGCCGGGCAGGGTCACCGTGCTCGGGCGATCCGGGACGGTCGCCGGGAGGCTGGTGCCCGCGGATGCCGTGCTCGAACGATGAACGATCGGGGCGGCTGCCGCCGACGCCAACCCGGCGCCGGCAATGCACAGTAACAGCGCGATGACGAGTACCAATAGGCGTCGCATGCCCGGTACGTCGCCACCTCGACGGCTGTTCTTACTACTTTTGAACCGTTCCCGGGGAATTCACAGGAAAATTACAGGGCGCTCCGAGGAATGTCGCTGATCGCGAGAATTAGTATACTAATCGTAGCGCGCAGTTAGCGGGAGTACCGGTGCTTGACGCCGGGCGGAAAGTATTCTGGATCACGATTGCAATGCAGGGTTATCCGCGGAAGCTGGCGTTGCGGCGGCGTGTAGTGGGCGAACTCGCTGTTGAGCCGGCGAAGCTGCCCGACGATCGACTGCGCTACCGCATCCCGGATCTCCTCGGTGCCGGCCACCCCGGGAGCAAGCTCCACGGCGATCGCAAGGTAGCGGTCGCGGTCGGCGTCCTCCCTGGACTCCATGACGAACTTGCCGGTAACCCAGGCCGCGATCACCGGCTGCTCCAGGGCCACCGCGATGTTCTCCGGGTAGATGTTCGCGCCGTAGTACGACACCGCGAACTGCGATCGGCCGAACACGTGCACGAACGGTAGCTCTCGAATGCGCCCTGGCTGGTTGGGACCGAGTTCGGTGATCGGGTCGAAACCGTGGTCAGCCAGGAAAGTGAGCATCTGGTCGAACGGTGTGAGGCCGCCGGTGTCGGCGATGTGGTAGCGGATCAGCGGGATCCCGTTGTCGCCGGTGAACAGCAGGGTCGTGCTGTGCGTCTCGAACAGCCGGCTGCGCGGGTCGTACTGGGCCAGGGTGGGCAGCCGCGACTGGCCGAACAGCTCCCGGGCAGTGGCCGGATGATCCGCCAAGTAGCGGCGGATGCAGATCGACAGCGGTGTCTCGGTGGCCAACACACCGGCATCGGCGGTGCCGTACAGCGACGCCGAGTCGAAGCACGGATAGGTACCGCCCGCCCGCTGGCCCATCAGCGTGCGCCACTCCTCGCTGAACACCTCACCGGCCAGCACCAGCTTGACCCGGTAGTCCGGCCACGGCACACCGCGGACCAGACCGGCGTCGACGACCCCCTTGAGGAACGGCGGGTACCCGAGCAGCACCACCTGCTCGAACTGCGGACCGAGCGCGGTGACCACCCGCAGGATCTCCTCGACGTCACTGCCCGGGGTGATCACCGTGATCGGGTACTCCTTGGCTGCCAGGTGCCGGCAGCAGCTTGCGGAGTACATCCCACCGACCCAGCTGCCCAGCGCAAAGCACACCACGGCCAGGGTCGCG
>JBHELN010000012.1:0-12729 GCA_046263115.1 Pseudonocardiaceae bacterium
CCCCCGGTGAGTCAGCCGCTGCTCGGTCCAGACAGCCAGCCTACCAACCCCGTAATTGATCAGGATGAAGATCGCGCCGATGGTCAGGTAGAGCTGAAGTGGGTTGTGTAGCTCCTGAATAGCGATCGCCACGAACCTCACCGCTTCACCGTATAAGATCACGAACCCTAGTGAGGTGTCCTTAAAGATCACCACAAGCTGGCTGATGAGCGCGGGCAACATCACGCGGATGGCTTGCGGGAGCAAGATGGCGCGCAGTGCCTGCCCGCGGGTCAGCCCGACCGCAGCTGCGGCTTCGGATTGGCCGCGGGGTAGCGAGGCGACACCGGCCCGCACGATCTCAGCGATGATCACCGAGTTGTACGCGGTCAACCCGATCACCAGATACCACAGCAACGGCAGGCTCACGCCCAGCTCAGGCAGTATCCGGGAGGCGAAGAAGATCGCGATGACGACCGGGAGACCACGGAAGAACTCCATGGGCGCCACCACCGCCCAACGTCCCCAGCGGGGCAAGCTGATCCGCGTCAGGGCCAGCACGGTGCCCAATAGCATGGACAACACTATGGCCAACACGGCGGCTTCGATGTTGTGCAGTAAGGCCAGGCCGAGATTCACCCATAGCGCAACGAAGGACGGATTCGCCGGATTGACGACCGGTCCCCACTTCTCCTCGGTGAGTTGACCGCCAGCCGCCAGCTGAACCAGCACCAGGATCACCAGCACTCCGAGCGCCAGGCCGGTGACGATGCTGCCCACCATGATGCGCCGCCGGGTGCGCGGACCGGGGCGGTCGAAGAGCACCGTGGTACTCACCGCGCCACCGCCAGCCGGCGCTCGAGTACGCCCAGGACCACACCGGCCGGGATGGTGATGATCAGGTAACCCGCAGCAACCCCGAGCAAGACCGGGATGAGCGCAAGACCCTGAGCGGAGGTCAATCTGGCCTGCACGCTGAACAGCTCCCCACCCACTCCGAACGCACCGACGATGGCTGAGTTCTTCACCATCGCAATCATGACGCTGCCCAAGGGCGGTACCGCGCTGCGCAGCGCCTGCGGCAACACGATCTCTCGCAGTGACTGGACATAGGTCAGCCCGACCGCCCTCGCGGCTTCGGCCTGTCCGAACGGGACCGCGTTGATCCCGCTGCGCACGGCCTCACACACAAAGGCCGAGGTATAGAGCACCAGGCCGCTGACGCCAAACCAGAAGTAGGCGCCGCGGATCCCGAGCTCCGGCAGCCCGAACGCGCAGAAGAACAGCACGACGGCGAGCGGGCAGTTGCGGAACACCGTCACCCATGCGGTGCCCGTAGCACGCAGTGGCGGGAACGGCGAAACCCGGAACGTCGCGATCACCGTGCCGAGCACCAGCGCGCCGATCCCCGCGTAAAGGCAGATCTGCACGGTCTTCAACAGGCCGTCGCGATACAACTCGATGTTGTCGAGGATGACGTCCACTGGCGGTACCAGATCAGCTGCACGGATCGAGGGCAGGCAGCTCGGGTGTCTGCGTGGTCACCTTTCCTGCCGTCGTCTTCCAGGCCTTGGCGTACACCCCGGATTTGGCCGCTTGGGTGAGCGCGTCGTTGATGAACGTGCAGAATGCGACGTCACCTTTGCGGATCCCGATGCCGTAGGGCTCCCTGGTGAAGGTGTTACCCACCAGCTTGAAGCCGCCATTGCTGTTGGCCACGAACCCCAGCAGCACCACGTTGTCGGTGGTCACCACGTCGATCTGGCCGGTGCGCAGCGCGTCGGCGCACTTGGAATAGACGTCGAACACCGTCAGCTGGTCGGGATCGATGTATTTTCTGATGTTCTCCGCCGGAGTTGAGCCCTGCACCGAGCACACCTGGGCCTTGGTGGGGCGCAGCGAGTCGGGCCCGGTGATGGTGTTGTTGTCGGACTTGACCATCAGCGACTGCCCGGCGATGTAATACGGGCCGGCGAAGCTCACCTGCTGGCGGCGCTTGTCGTTGATCGTATAGGTCGCCACCACCAGGTCGACCTTGCCCTGCTTGATCAATTCCTCGCGCTGCGCCGACGGTGCCTCCACCCACTGCACCTGGTCAGGCGAGATCCCTAGGGCACCGGCGATGGTCCGGCCGATCTCGGTGTCGAAACCGGTGAGCTTGCCGCCCAGCGCCTGCTGGCCGAACAGTGGCTGGTCGAACTTGGTGCCGATCCGGATGGCATGGACATTGGCGATTTTGGCCATTGTGGTGCCGGGCTGGAAGTGGGCACCTTGGGCGACAGGAGGTGTTGAGGCGTCTCCCCCCAGGGTTTGCTGCTGCCCACACCCGGCCACCGCCATGGCAAGCGCAGCCAGTGCTGCCCCCACCCTCAGTACGGCGTTCGAGCGCATTCGCTACTCCTCATGTCGGTCGGAGGTAGTGCCTGCCAGGAGCCCGGAGATGAACCAGTCAGTGCGTCAGGATCTTGCCGAGAAAGTCTTTGGCACGTTCGGAGCGCGGTGCGGTGAAGAACTGATCGGGCGCCGAATCCTCGACGATCTCGCCGTCGGACATGAACACCACCCGGTCCGCGGCACGGCGGGCGAAGCCCATCTCATGGGTGATCACTAGCATCGTCATGCCGTCCCGGGCGAGCGACGTCATTACGTCGAGTACCTCTTGGACCATCTCGGGATCCAGCGCTGAGGTCGGCTCGTCGAACAGCATCACCTTCGGGTGCATGGCCAGTGCCCTGGCGATCGCGGCCCGTTGTTGTTGCCCGCCGGACAGCTGTGCTGGGTACTTGTCAGCCTGATCGCTGATCCCCACCCGGGTGAGCAACCGCATCGCTGCCTGCTGAGCATCCGCCTTGCCAGTTCCGCGGACCAGCACCGGGGCGAGCGCCACGTTTTGCGCGATCGTCTTGTGAGCGAACAGGTTGAACTGCTGGAACACCATGCCGACGTCGGCCCGCAGCCGGGCCAGCGCCCGGCCTTCGGCGGGCAGCGGTGCTCCGTCGACCTCGATGCTGCCCGCGTCGATCGGCTCCAGCCGGTTGATCGTGCGGCACAGGGTCGATTTACCCGACCCGGACGGCCCGAGCACGACCACCACCTCGCCGCGGGCGACCTCCAGGTTGATGTTTCGCAATACCGGCAGCGACCCGAAACGCTTGTGGACCCCGATCATCCGGATCATCGGCGTGGCGGCCTTGGTGGGCGAGCTCATCCGATCCTCCAGGAACAAGGGGGTGTCGGAGTCATCCCTACCATGAGGTGCCCACGAATTTCATCGTGGCTGGGGCCGCCCGGTGTTACTTACCGGCGGGCGGCCTGCCGAGGGCGGTTCGGCGGCGGCTTTCGCCCGGTCTTACCCTGGCAGGTGAGGAAGGACGATCAGTAGATGACGGCGAGTACCGAGCAGCGCCCACGCAGCTATCGCGTGCGTACTTTCGGCTGCCAGATGAACGTGCATGATTCCGAGCGGCTGGCTGGGCTGCTCGAGGCGGCGGGATACGTGCCCGCCGGGCTGGACACCACGCCCGACGTCGTCGTACTCAACACCTGCGCCGTGCGGGAGAACGCGGACAACCGGCTTTACGGCAACCTCGGCCAGCTGCGCCCGATCAAGCAAGACCATCCCGGGATGCAGATCGCCGTCGGTGGCTGCCTCGCCCAGAAGGACCGCGGCGAGATCACTCGCCGGGCGCCGTGGGTCGACGTGGTGTTCGGCACCCACAACATCGGTTCGCTGCCGGTGTTGCTCGAGCGGGCCCGGCACAACAACGCCGCCCAAGTTGAGATCGTCGAGGCGCTGGAAGTCTTCCCCTCAACGCTGCCTGCGAAGCGGGAGTCGGCGTACTCCGCATGGGTCTCGATCTCAGTGGGTTGTAACAACACCTGCACGTTTTGCATCGTGCCTGCGTTGCGCGGTAAGGAGGTCGATCGGCGGCCCGGTGAGGTCCTCGCGGAGATCGAGGCGCTGGTGGCCGAGGGCGTCCTTGAGGTGACCCTGCTGGGGCAGAACGTCAACGCCTACGGCGTCGGGTTCGGGGACCGGCAGGCCTTCGCTGATCTGTTGCGCGCCTGCGGGCGGATCGGCGGCCTGGAGCGGGTCCGCTTCACCTCGCCGCATCCCCGGGATTTCACCTCAGACGTCATCGAGGCGATGGCCGCCACCCCGAATGTCTGCCACCAGCTGCACATGCCGCTGCAGTCAGGGTCAGATGCGGTTCTCGCGGCGATGCGCCGCTCCTACCGGGCGCGGCGCTATCTCACGATCGTCGATGAGGTTCGGGCCGCGATGCCCAACGCGGCCTTGTCCACGGACATCATCGTAGGTTTCCCCGGCGAGACAGAAGCCGACTTCCAGGCGACCCTGGGCTTGGTACGGCAGGCTCGGTTCGCCCAGGCCTTCACTTTCCAGTATTCGCGCCGTCCAGGTACGCCCGCCGCAGACATGACGGCGCAGGTGCCCAAGGCAATCGTCCAAGAGCGCTACGAACGTCTGGTGGCGCTGCAAGAGGAGATCTCCTGGGAGCTCAACCGGGGTTTGGTCGGTACCGTGGTGGAGGTGCTGGTTTCAGAAGGCGAGGGCCGCAAGGACGTGGCGACTCAGCGGATGAGCGGGCGCGCCCGGGACGGTCGGCTGGTGCACTTCGAACCGGGCGGCGTCGAAGTTCGGCCGGGCGACGTGGTGCATGCGGAGATCACTTACGGTGCACCGCATCACCTGGTGTCCGAGGTGGCGCTGCGGGCGCACCGGCGGACTGCCGCGGGCGATGCTTGGGCAGCCGGCCGCCGCCCCGCAACGCCCGGCGTCATCCTCGGCTTGCCCTCGTTCGGCGGGCCGGCGAGATGACTCCCGACCCTGAGGGCCTCGCCGGTCTGCGCGCCGAGATCGACGCGGTAGAGCGCGCAACGCTGCGCCGGGTGGACCCGGGCGGCCGGGCGGTTGCGATCTCGGGCGCGATCATGGTGCTGCTGCTCGCCGTCACGTTGCCGTGGGTGGGGGACGCCAGCGGCTGGGATGTGTTGAGTGGCCTTGCGAATCCTGCTGACCGGGTTGGGCTGTTGCCCCGGATGTTCGGAGGTGTGGCGCTGGCTGTGGGGCTCGGCCTATCCCTGCCGGCGCTGGTCACCCGCCGCTGGGGCCTAGTTTGGGCCAGCGCGCTGGGCTGTACCTATTGCGTGCTCGACGGGGTCTGGGCGATCTGGTCCCGGCAGACTGCGCACGGCCCCGGACCTGGCATCGGGCTGGTGCTGGCGGTGCTGGCGATGGCAGTGCTCGCGGTGCAGTGGCTCAAGCTCGCGCTGTCGCGCAGCTAGCTGGCGGCGCGATCGCTGGTTGCGCTAACGGCTGGTCACCGCGCGCTCGGCGGCAGCCAACCACTCACGCCACTGATCGGCCTGGGCCTGCGCCGTGTTGGCCCGGCGGTCGTCCCCGGCGGCGCGAGCCTTCGCCGCCTGGGCTTCGTAGAGCTCCACCCGCTCCCGGAACTGCGCCACCCGTGCCTCGGACTCGGGATCGCTGTGCCGCCACTGGGCATTGGCCGCCGCGCGGATTCGCTCCTCGACAGCCCGCAACCGGCCTTCTAGCTCTTTGACCCGTTCCCGCGGAACCTTGCCGATGGCCTCCCAGCGCTCCTGGATATTCCGCAGCTGAGCCCGGGCCGCTTCGATATCACCGGTGGGATCGATGCGCTCCGCGGCGGCGACCAGATCCTGCTTACGCGCCACGTTGCGATCGAACTCCGAGTCCCGCCCGGACGATGCGGCGGAACGAGCGCTGAAAAAAGATTCCTGCGCGGTGCGGAATCGCTGCCACAACGCGTCGTCCGCTTCTTTCGGGGCGCGGCCAGCTGCCTTCCACTCTGCCATCAGGTTGCGGAAGCGACTTGCGGTGGCGCCCCAGTCCGTGGAGCTGGCCAGCTTCTCGGCCTCGACGACCAGCTCCTCCTTGCGATTACGGGCGCTGATGCGCTGCCTGTCGAGCTCGGCGAAGTGCGCGCCGCGGCGCCGTACGAAAGTGTCCCGTGCCTTGGAGAACCGGCGCCACAACACCTCATCGCTTTTGCGGTCGACGCCTTTGATCGTCTTCCATTCATCCAGGATGGTACGTAGTCGATCGCCGCCGGCCTTCCACTGGGTCGATTCGGCGCCGATCTGCTCGGCCTCCTCCGCCAGGGCTTCCTTGCGGGCAGTGGCTCGTGCCCTGGCCTGCTCTCGGGCCGCCTTGGCGCCGGCGAGGGTCTCTTCGGCGAGCCGCTGTAAATGATCCAACAGTGCGGTGAGCCCGATGAGGTCACCAACGACGGCCGGTTCGACGAGTTCGTCGCGCAGTGCGCGGACCCGCGACAGCGCCTGCTTGGGATCACCTACTCCAGAGGTCAGCCGTGTTTGGAGCAGTTCCGCTTCGGTGAGCAGGTCATCGAAGCGGCGGGCGAAGTGCGCCAGACCCTCTTCCGCCGTCCCAGCCTGCCAGGAACCGACTGGTCTTTCGCCTTCAGCGGTGTGCGTGTACACCGTGCCGTCTGGGGCTATCCGCCCCCAACGTTGCGGATCGCGGCAGGCCCGCGCGACGCCCGGTGGGGGACCGGCTAGGAAACCGGAAGCCAGATGTTGCTCGGTGTGGTTATGCTCGGTCATGCTGGCCTTCCTCCACCTCGTGCCCGCCGCCGCCTTCTGCGGGCACCCCGACTGCACAAGTTGTGCACTTCGACCGGGCTGCCCCGAATTGCCCGGCTATGGCCGCATTGAAGCAGCTCAGGTGCGCGGGCAGGAGAGCTGGGGCGAAGTGGGCACTAACCTGCAGCGGTGATCGTACGCGTGGCGGTGGTGCCGCATCCACCACTCCTGGTTCCGGAAATAGCCGCCGGCGCTGCGATGGAGACCGCTGCGCTGCGGGAGGCCTGCCTGGTGGCGGCGGGTGCGCTGGCGCAACGGTTCCCACGATGGGTGGCTGTGGCAGCAGTCGATCCGGCCGCGGTGACGGGTGCCGCGGGCAGCTTCGCTGGCTACGGAGCCGATGTCGACGTGGCGCTGTGTCCTGAGGCCACGGCGGCCGACCGCGTCGAACTCCCGCTGCCACTGCTAATTGCAGGCTGGCTGCGGGGTCAAGTAGGCGCGGCGCACGTCTCTGTTGCTGTGTGCCCGGTGCCGCCGGGATCCAGCACTGCGCAGTGCCGCCGGATCGGTAACGAGCTCGCGCAGCGGTTACGCCGGGATGGCGATCCGGTCGGACTGCTCGTGCTCGGGGACGGTGCGGCCACCCACACCCTCCGGGCCCCCGGATATCTCGACAGCAGGGCCCACCGACTGGACGAATCGGTGGCGGAAGCGCTCGCTGCGGCGAACTCCACCGCGTTGCTGGACCTCGACGCGGCGCTGGCCGCCGAGCTGTTGGTCGCCGGTCGGGAGGCTTGGCAGGTCGGGGCTGCAGCTGCCCAGTCGCTGGCCCCTGCGTACCGGGGCGAGCTGCTGTATTCGGCAGCCCCGTACGGGGTCGCGTACCACGTTGCGCTGTGGGATGCCGTCTGGCCGGCGAGGGTGACATGAATCCGCGGGTCATCGCGGTGGTCGGCCCGACCGCCACCGGAAAATCCGACCTCGCGGTCCAATTGGCCCGCCGGTTGGGTGGTGAGGTGGTCAACGCGGATGCCATGCAGCTGTACCGAGGCATGGATATCGGCACTGCGAAGCTCCCCGCCGCTGCCCGGTGCGGGATACACCACCATCTCGTCGACATTCTCGACGTCACCGAGACCGCCTCGGTAGCCGTCTACCAGCGCGATGCCCGCCGCATAGTGGAACAACTACTCACCGCGGGGCGAGTGCCTGTGCTGGCCGGAGGCTCCGGGCTCTATGTGCGGGCGGTGCTCGACGAACTGGACTTCCCGGGCACTGCCCCCGAGCTTCGGGCCGAGCTGGAGGGCGAGTTGGCCGAACAGGGGGCACCGGCGCTGCATGAGCGGCTGCATCGGCTCGACCCGGTAGCGGCCGGTCGGATCCTGCCGAGCAACGGCCGCCGGTTGGTACGTGCTTTGGAAGTCATCCGGATCACCGGACGCCCGTTCTCGGCGGCGTTGCCCCAGCCCGGCCCAGCGCGCTACCGTGCCGTGATCATCGGGCTGGATACCGACACCGCCGTCCTGGACGCGCGAGTCGGCGCCCGCGTGGATCGCATGTTCGCGCAAGGGCTGGTCGCCGAAGTCCGCGATTTATTGCCGCATGGCCTGCGAGAGGGCCGGACGGCGTCGCAGGCGCCGGGCTACCGGCAGGTCATCGCGGCTCTGGATGCGGGCACCGATCCCGCTGCTGCCGCCGAACCGATCGCTGCCGTGACCCGACGTTTTGTCCGCAGGCAGCGCAGCTGGTTTCGGCGCGATCCACGGATCGGGTGGCTGGACTGCCGGCAGCCCGATCTGCTCGAGCGCGCACTCGCGCACACCCGCGACGGATAGGCTCACCGATGATGGAGCAGGGCATCGAGTTCCTCAAGGGGCACGGGACGGAGAACGACTTCATTCTCCTTCCCGACCCCACCGGCAGGCTGGATCTCACACCGCCCAGGGTGCGCGCACTGTGCGACCGGCACCGAGGCTTGGGCGCGGACGGAGTGCTGCGGGTGGTGCCCGGCGCGTTGGTGACGGACGCATCACCGGGTAACTGCCCCGAGGACTGGTTCATGGACTACCGCAACGCCGACGGTTCCAGCGCGGAAATGTGCGGCAACGGTGTCCGGGTGTTCGCCCGCTACCTGGCCGACGCCGGGCTGGTTTCGGGTCCCGAGTTCCAGATCGGCAGCAGATCCGGCCCGCGCCAGGTGCGCAGCAATGACGACGGAACGGTGACTGTCGAAATGGGGCATGTGCAGGTCGACGGCAGCTCGATGGTGACTGTCCAGGGTGCGGCGTTCACCGGGTGCATAGTCGACGTCGGCAATCCCCACCTGGCCTGCCTGACGGACGTTCCGGTGGGGCAACTGGACCTGTCCGTGCCGCCGGGGCACGACCCGGGGAATTTTCCGCACGGCGTCAACGTCGAATTCGTTAACGTGCTCGCACGGGGAGAGCTACGGATGCGAGTGCACGAGCGAGGGGTGGGGGAGACCCGCTCATGTGGCACTGGAACGGTAGCTGCCCTGGCCGCCGCGCTCGCCGCGCAGGGCCGGCGGACCGGCGAGGCTGCGGTCCAGACTCCAGGAGGCCGCTTGCATGCGGCGATCGGCGAGGACGGCAGCGCCCTGACCGGACCTGCGGTGCTCGTCGCACGGGGCCGGTTAAACCTGGACTGGTGGTCGGCCTACTGACCAGCGCAGTCTGGATGCAGACTGCTGTTATTAGGTCGCGGATTACCGCAGTCTGCATCCAGACTGCGCATCACGACGAATGACGATGAGAGGCATATGACAACGTCACCGAGCTATCCATCCCGTGGCCCCAGTCCGGCGTCCCGCGGCGAGCTGGACCTTGAAGATCGTTCTGCACTGCGTCGTGTGCCGGGACTGTCTACCGAACTCGCTGACGTCACCGAAGTCGAGTACCGGCAGCTGCGCTTGGAGCGCGTGGTACTTGTCGGGGTGTGGACCGACGGTTCCGCAGCGCAGGCCGACGCGTCGCTGGTCGAACTGGCCCGTCTTGCCGAGACGGCAGGGTCGCAGGTCCTCGATGCGCTGGTCCAGCGCCGCGAGCGCCCCGACCCGGCTACCTACATCGGCTCCGGCAAAGTGCTCGAGCTGCGTGAGGTCGTCCTGAGCACCGAGGCTGACACGGTGATCTGCGACGGGGAACTCGCTCCGGGACAGCTGCGGCAGCTGGAAGCCAAGCTCAAGGTGAAGGTCATCGACAGGACCGCGTTGATCCTGGACATCTTCGCTCAACACGCGAGGTCCCGGGAGGGTAAGGCGCAGGTCGAGCTGGCCCAGCTGAGTTACTTCCTGCCGCGGTTGCGAGGCTGGGGCGAGTCGCTATCCCGGCAAGCCGGCGGCGCCGGCGGTGGCGCCGATGGCGGAGTGGGTACCCGTGGGCCGGGGGAGACCAAGCTGGAGACCGACCGGCGGCGCATTCACCGCCGGATCGCCAAGCTGCGCCGTGAGATCGCCGCGATGCGCACCGTCCGGGACACTAAGCGTGGGCGCAGGCGCGCCAACGAGGTGCCCAACGTGGCCATCGTCGGCTACACGAACGCGGGTAAGTCCAGCCTGCTCAATGTGATCACGGGCGCCGAGGTGCTGGTGCAGGACGCGCTGTTCGCCACCCTGGACCCGACTACCCGGCGGGCCACCACACCGCAGGGGCGCGAGTACACGCTGACCGACACCGTTGGTTTCGTCCGCCACCTGCCGCACCAGTTGGTGGAGGCCTTCCGCTCCACGTTGGAGGAGACGGCCGACGCAGACCTGGTTCTGCACGTGGTGGACGGTGCCGATCCGATGCCCGAACGGCAGGTGGAAGCGGTGCGAGAGGTTCTTGCGGAGATCACCGAGGGACGCGACACCGCGATGCCGGCCGAGTTGGTGGTCGTCAACAAGATCGACCATGCCGACGAGTTCGTGCTGTCCCGGCTGCGCTGTCTGCTACCGGATGCGGCTTTCGTCTCCGCGCACACCGGTGCCGGCATCACCGGACTGGTGCAGCGGATCGCCGACGCGCTGCCGCAACCGCAGGTTGAGGTCGACGCACTCGTTCCGTGGACTCAAGGTGCCTTGGTCGCCCGGGTGCACGCCGAGGGTGAGCTGCTGGCAACCGACCACACCGAGGACGGCACCCGGCTGCGTGCCCGGGTACGCCCAGACCTCGCCGGCGCGCTGGCCGAGTACGTCGTGCAGGCCTGATACCGGGTCGGTTCCCGGCCGCCCTCACAGCCGGCGCAGTACCGCCACCACCCGGCCGAGCACGGTCGCTTCATCACCCGGTATCGGTTCGTAGGCGGGGTTGTGCGGGAGCAACCAGACGTGGCCGTCACGGCGCTTGAACGTCTTCACCGTCGCCTCCCCGTCGATCATGGCAGCGACGATGTCGCCGTTCTCGGCGCTGGGTTGCTGGCGGACGACCACCCAGTCCCCATCAGTGATCGCTGCCTCGACCATGGAGTCGCCCGTTACCCGCAGCAAAAACAGGGCACCTTCGCCGACGATTTCCTTCGGCAATGGAAACACGTCTTCGACCGCCTGCTCGGCCAGCACCGGGCCACCGGCGGCAATCCGGCCCACCACCGGAACGAAGACCGGACGTGGTCGCCCGGGTTGGCCTTCGGAGGTCTCCCCAGCGGCGTCCGGTCCGTCGTCGGCCGGCCGAACACCGACCGCGCGGGGTCGGTTGGGATCGCGGCGCAGATATCCCTTGCGCTCCAGCGCGCGCAGCTGGTGGGCCACCGATGAGGTGGACGTGAGCCCGACCGCTTCGCCGATCTCCCGGACGCTAGGAGGATAACCGAACCGTTCGACCCATTCCCGGATCACTTCGAGAACCCGTCGCTGGCGTGGCGTGAGACCCTCCTCCGTCCCCCCTTCCAGGTCAGGGAATGAGTGCAGCTGCGCGGCGTCGCCCGGAGCCGGCATGCTGCGGTCCTGCCGATCCTGCGCTGGTGCGCCGGAACCGGCCGCCTCCGGCTCGTCGCTGCGCTGTCGTCCCACGGCTCCTCCTCGCCTGCCCGCCGGACGCCATCCGGTCCGTCGCGACGCTGACGCTAACCACTGGCGCCCCAAAGATCAAACGTCTGTTCGAACAACACGCCGCAAGCACGCCGAGATTGTCAGGGTGCCGTGATAGACACCGCACAACAGTTCGATCGAACTCTCGTTCGATGCTACCCGTACTGAGGAGTCTCGATGACGGCATCGGCACAGTTGGGCAGTCGCTCTATCGCACTCGATGAGTTGGGAGGTACGGCGAAAGCCGTACCGGGCAGTGGCAAGCAGGACCGCCGGGCGGTGCGCGCCCGGCCACGTCCGGCACTTCCGGCCCCCCTGCCTCCAGCGCCAGTGCCGCCAGCTCCGGGGCCTCCCGCAGTTGCAAGTCCACTGGCGCTCCGGACCGGTCGGGTGGTCGCCCTGTCGGCGACGGTCATTGTGACGTTGAGTGTGGTCGCAGGACTGAGTTGGCTGGGGCAGAGCACGGATCCTGCAATACCCGGACGCACCACTGTGGTTCGGGTGGGTGCGGGCGAGACCGTGTGGGATGTGGCAGCCCGGGTAGCGCCACGGTCCGACCCGCGAGGGGTGGTGGAGCGGATCGTGCAGCTGAACGGCCTCAGAGATGTGGAGTTGGTGCCTGATCAGCAGTTGCAGGTGCCTGACGGGCGGTAGCGGGCTCAGTACTCGACTGTGGGGCGGCCGGCGGTCGCTAGCCGAACCGGCCGTAGGGTCGACGGGCGACGTTGGCCTCCGTTGCGCGCCGTGGCGGCTCGACTTTGTCGGCTACCACAACATATAGTAGTTACAAGGATGTTATTCTCCTACAAGTTGGGCATGCCGCCGAAGGTCGGGGGAATTGGCCTCGGCAGTATGACGGGGAGGGAGGAGCATGCGCTGCCCGTTTTGTAGGCATGCGGATTCTCGAGTCGTCGATTCGCGCGACGTGGTGGACCGCCAGGCGATCCGTCGGCGGCGCTCGTGCCCGGAGTGCGGTCGCCGATTCACCACGGTGGAGGAGCTCGTGCTAGCCGTGGTGAAGCGCTCGGGGGTCACCGAGCCGTTCAGTCGCGACAAGGTCGTGCGCGGAGTGCGGCGGGCATGCCAGGGGCGACCGGTTGATGAGGACGCGCTACAAC
>JBHELN010000013.1:0-2620 GCA_046263115.1 Pseudonocardiaceae bacterium
GCTGGGTGATCGAGAGGGTCGAACAGGTCGATCTGGTCGAGCAGTTCCTGACCCAGTTCTACGGCGAGCAGGCGGCACTGGCCGGTTCCGCCGATGATGCGACCCAGCCGGTGCCGCGCGAGGTGCTGGTTCCCGAACTGCCAGAAGACGCTGACGCTCTGATCGATTGGCTTTCCGAGTTACGTGGTGCGCGGGTGCAGTTGCGGGTCCCGCAGCGGGGCGATAAGCGGGCGTTGGCCGACACCGTGGCGCGCAACGCCGCGGAGGCCTTCGCGCGCCACAAGCTGCGCCGCGCGGGCGATCTGACCGCTCGGGCCGCGGCGCTGCAGGAGATCCAGGAGTATCTGGGGCTGGACACCGCACCCCTGCGCATTGAATGCATCGACGTCAGCCACGTCCAGGGCAACGATGTGGTGGCCTCGCTGGTGGTCTTTGAGGATGGGCTGGCCCGCAAGTCGGACTACCGGCGCTTCGCGATCCGCGACGCCGCCGGCGGCGGTCGTTCCGACGACGTGGCTAGCATCGCCGAGGTGGTCCGCCGGCGCTTCGCCCGCTACCTGCGGGACAAGGAGCCGACCGATAGGTCGGCTCTGGATCCCGAGACCGGGCGACCCCGCAGGTTCGCCTACCCGCCGAACCTGCTCGTCGTCGACGGCGGTCCGGCGCAGGTGGCTGCGGCGGCCCAGGCGCTGTTCGAGCTCGGGGTGACCGATGTGGCGGTTGCCGGGCTGGCCAAACGGTTGGAGGAGGTCTGGTTGCCCGGCGAGGCCGACCCGGTGATCCTGTCCCGCGCCAGCGAGGGGCTCTACCTGCTGCAGCGGGTGCGCGACGAGGCGCATCGGTTTGCGATCACCTACCACCGGCAGAAACGGTCGGCGCGCATGACCATCTCTGCGTTGGATGACGTCACCGGGCTCGGACAGACCCGCCGCACCGCACTGCTCAAGCATTTCGGATCGGTACGCCGCATCCGGCAGGCCAGCGAGGCTGAGCTCACCGAGGTACCCGGGGTCGGTCCGAGCACGGCCCGGGCGGTGCTCGCCGCACTCAGTAACACCAGCGAGGGCGAGCCGTGACGAGTACTCAGCAGGCCCGAGGCGGTATCGAGGTCGCCGTGGTCTCCGGGCTGTCCGGAGCCGGTCGCAGCACGGCCGCCAAGGTGCTGGAAGACCTGGGCTGGTTCGTGGTCGACAACCTGCCACCGGAATTGATCGCTACTATGGTGGAGCTCGGAGCCCGCTCGCAGGGCGTGGTGACCCGGGTGGCGGTGGTCATGGACGTACGCAGCCGGGCGTTCACCGACGACCTGGCCGCCGTGATCAAAGACCTGGACGCCCGCGGTTACCGACCCAAGGTGCTGTATCTGGAAGCCACCGATGCGGTGCTGGTCCGCCGCTTCGAGCAAGTCCGGCGTAGCCACCCGCTGCATAGCGATGGCCGGCTGGTCGACGGGATCACCGCGGAGCGGGCGCTGCTCGCCCCGTTGCGAGATGAGGCCGACTTGGTGCTAGACACCACGGGGCTGTCGGTGCACCAGCTCCGTGCCAAGATCGAGCACGCGTTCGGCGGGGAATCGAGCACTCGTACCCGGGTCACCGTGGTGTCCTTCGGCTACAAGTACGGCCTGCCGATGGACTCCGATCTGGTGATCGACGTCCGATTCCTGCCCAATCCGTTCTGGATCCCGGAACTGCGCGAATTCACCGGTCTGGACGCCGACGTACGCAATTATGTGCTGTCCCAGGAAGGTGCCGAAGAATTCCTCGAACGATATCTCGATTTACTGCGATTGATCAGCGGTGGTTACCGGCGGGAGGGTAAGCGCTACCTGACCATCGCGGTGGGCTGCACTGGTGGTAAACACCGCAGCGTGGTCGTTTCCGAGGCGCTGGCCTCCCGGCTCGGCCAAGACGACGGGATGACCGTCAAGGTGGTGCACCGGGATGTGGGCCGCGAATGACCCGCGCTCTGAAGGTTGTTGCGCTGGGCGGCGGCCACGGACTGTATGCCACATTGGTGGCATTGCGAACTATCACTCCGCGCATCACCGCAGTCGTCACCGTCGCTGATGACGGTGGGTCGTCTGGGCGGCTGCGCCGGGAGCTGGGTGTCCTCCCGCCGGGGGACCTGCGGATGGCGTTGACCGCACTGGCCGCCGACGACGGGAACGCCGGCCGCTGGCGCCAAGTGTTCGCACATCGCTTCGGCGGCACCGGGGCGCTGGCCGGGCACGCCGTGGGCAATCTGGTGATGGCCGGGTTGCTGGAGGTGCTGGGCGACCCGGTGGCGATGCTGGACGAGGTCTGTGCGCTGCTCGGGGTCACCGGCAGGGTGCTACCGATGACCGCACAGCCACTCGATATCGAGGCCGATGTGGCCGGCCTGGACGGCGATCCCCACTCGGACACCCTGCGCCGGATCCGGGGTCAGGTGGCCGTGGCCACCACGCCGGGGCGGGTACAGCGGGTGTGGTTGCGCCCCGAGCGGCCGCAGGCCTGCGCCGAGGCGGTCCGCGCGGTCGGCGAGGCCGATGTGGTGGTGCTCGGACCAGGTTCGTGGTTCACCAGCGTGCTCCCACACCTACTGGTTCCCGACCTGGCCACGGCCCTGGCCACGACCC
>JBHELN010000014.1:0-3069 GCA_046263115.1 Pseudonocardiaceae bacterium
TCGCGCCGGGTCCGGATGCTGCTGGCGGCGGCACTGATACCGATCGCGCTGGCCACCCTGATCGGCTTATGGCTGACTTGGCCGGGTGACCCACCCCGCAGCAAGGTCGATGTCGGGTTCGGGCTGCGGCCGGTGCAGGGCCAGGTGCTCGCCGCCACCTCCGCACCGTGCACGAGCGGTAGCACCGGCGCCGGCCAGGCCAAGAAATGCATCTCGCTCAACGTCTTACTCACCGACGGCGACTCACCCGGCGTGATGATCCAGCAGGTACTACCCGACGAACCGAGCACGCCACATTTCACCGCCGGCGACGACATCGTGCTGGGCTACACCGGCGGCAATCCCTCCGAAGCGGAGTCGTACCAGATCCAGGATTTCCAGCGAGGCGGCTCGATGCTGTGGCTCGTCGCGCTGTTCGCCGCCGCGGTGCTGTTGCTGGGCCGATGGAGGGGCCTGGCCTCGTTGCTCGCGCTCGGCTTCAGTTTCCTCCTGCTGGCGATTTACCTGTTCCCGGCGATCCTCACCGGCGCGAGCCCGGTGGTCGTCGGCGTGCTGGCCGCCAGCATGATCATGTTCGGAGTGCTGTACCTCACCCACGGATTCTCCGCGCAGACCTCCAGCGCGGTGCTGGGCACAGTGTTGAGCCTTGCGCTGATCGGCGTGCTGGGTACCGCCTTCTCCGCGGCGACCCGCTTGACCGGGCTGGACGACGACACCGCCAAGCTGATTGGGGTGCTCGGCCACGGTATCGACACCCGAGGTCTGTTGCTGGCCGGGATGGTGATCGGCGCTCTCGGCGTGCTCGACGATGTCACGGTCACCCAGACCAGCGCGGTATGGGAGCTACGCCGGGCCAATCCCGAACTCGGATTCCGGGCGCTCTACACCTCCGCGTTACGAATCGGCCGTGACCACATCTCCTCCGCGGTGAACACTTTGGCGCTGGCCTACACCGGTGCCGCGCTACCGGTTCTGCTGATCTTCGCGCTGTCCGGGCAGGGCTTCGGCACCATGGTCACCACCCAGGACATCGCTCAGGAAGTGGTGCGCGCCCTGGTCGGCAGTATCGGGCTGGTCGCCGCCGTCCCGATCACCACCGCCATCGCCGCGCTGGTCGCCCGCCACGACGACATCGAGCCCGCCGACCGCTGATGTGCGGCCAGCGCACTCCAGCTCACAGACCTCGGGGGTGGCCCGGCGCGGCCAGGCCTTGCAGGAACGGGTTGGTGGCTCGTTCCCGGCCGATGGTGGTCGTCGGGCCGTGGCCAGGTAGCACGGTGGTCGCGTCGTCCAGGACGAGGATCTTGTCCCGGAGCGAGGCGAGCATCTGCTGATGGTCACCACCAGGTAGGTCGGTACGCCCGATCGAGCCGGCGAACACTGTGTCTCCGGACACCAGCAGGCCCTGTCCGTCACCGGTCACAGATCGGAAGGTCACCGAGCCCCGGGTGTGACCCGGGGTGTGGTCCACGGTGAAGGTCAACCCGGCCAACTCCAGAACCGCGCCGTCGTCCAGTGAGCGCACCGCTCGTGGCTCGCGCAGCTCAATCCGGCCACCGAAGAACTGACGCGCATCGGCCGACAAGGCGCGCATCGGGTCGGACAGCAGGATCCGATCCTCCGGGTGGATCCAAGCCGGGATGTCATTGCCGTCGCAGACCGGGGTCACCGCGAAGATGTGATCGAAATGCCCGTGGGTGAGCAGCACCGCTACGGGATCCAGCCGGTGCTTGCGCAGCAGTTGGGCGAGCGGCTGCTCGGCGTCCTGCCCCGGATCGACTATCACGCACGGCTCACCATCATCGGCGGCAAGTACGAAGCAGTTCGCTTGGAAGGAGCCGGCGGCAAAGCCTGCGACGAGCACAGCTCCACCCTAAGGCTGAGGCTGACGTCGGGCACACTCACCGGCCACCTAGACTGCGCGGCGATTGCTTACCAAGTCACAGGAGTCCTGGTGCCCACGAACGAGCAGCGTCGCGAGGCCGCGAAGCGCAAACTGGATCGCCAGCTCGCCAACCGAGCGCAGCGGACCAAGGCGCGCCGACGAAACGCCGTGACCGGCGCCGTCATCGCAGTGGTGCTGGTGATCGGCATCATGGTGCTGGTCAAGTTCCTGCCCAGCCATGATCGCAACGTCAACGCCGCCGCAAAACCGCACGCCACGCAGTCCAAGACGGATACCTTGCGTCCGGACAGCAAGCCGGCGCCTGCGCCGATCCGGCCCAAGCCGCTGCCCGCCTTCGTCGACTGCCAGTATCCGGCAACACCGCAGCCTGCTGCCAGGCCGGTGAGGCCGCCACTGGCCGGTGACACCGATGCCAAAGGCACCGTGGCGGCGACCATGCAGACTTCAGCCGGCCCGATTGGACTGACCCTCGACCGGACGCTGGCGCCATGCACCGTCAACAGCTTCCTCAGCCTGGCCAAGCAGGGCTACTACACCAATAGCCCGTGCCACCGGCTGGTCACCAACCCGACATTGCATGTCCTGCAATGCGGTGACCCGACCGGCTCGGGAACCGGCGGACCGGGATACACCATCCCCGACGAGGTGTTCCCGGAACTGACCTACGGGCGCGGCTACGTCGCGATGGCCAACACCGGCGAACCCAACAGCGGTGGTAGCCAGTTTTTCCTGATCTACGGTCAGACTGAGCTTCCGCCCCAGTACACCGTGTTCGCCACGATCTCTCCGGCGGGCCTCACAGTCCTTGACCAGATCACCAAGGCAGGCGACGACGGCTCACTGGAACCGTCTCCGGGTGGCGGCAAGCCGAACCAGCCGGTCACCATCACCGCTATTGACGCCCCGGCTCGCTGACGTTCTCCGGCTGCTCAGTTGGATGAGGTCACGCGGTAGACGTCGTAGACACCTTCGATGTTGCGCACCGCTCGCAGTACGTGCCCCAGATGTTTCGGATCGCCCATCTCGAAGGAGAAGCGGCTCACGGCCACCCGGTCCCGGGTCGTCGTGACCGATGCGGAAAGGATGTTGACCCGCCCATCCGCCAGCACCTTGGTGACATCGGACAGCAGCCGATGCCGGTCCAGCGCCTCGACCTGGATGCC
>JBHELN010000015.1:0-7190 GCA_046263115.1 Pseudonocardiaceae bacterium
GTATCCCGTCGGGTACAGAAATGGTAGCACGTCCCACTACTTTATCCTGCGCCACGCTGGCTCGCGTGTTCAAACCGCGAGTCTCCACCCGGATCACCCGTACCCGCCTGGCGGACGGTCGCGCGTTGACCTACTACGACGACCGCGAGCCCTACGTATCCGGCGCAGCCACCCGAGCCCTCCGCGACCCCCGCGACCTGCCCCCGGAACAGGCTCAACCCACGATGCGCCGCGACGTGCTCACCGGCGAGTGGGTCATCCTTGCCCCGCACCGGATGCTCCGCACCCACCTACCGCCGGTGGCACGTTGCCCGCTGTGCCCGAGCCGGCCCGGCGCGGTGACCGAGATTCCGGCCGACGACTACGACGTGGTGGTGTTCGACAACCGGTTTCCCTCCCTCGTCGCGACCGGGACTCCGGTGCCGGCCTTGGTCGACGGCGACCCACTGTGGCCGCAGCAGCCTGCTGCCGGTCGCTGCGAGGTGATCTGTTTCACCAGCGCGCACGGCGCCTCATTCGCCCAGCTCACCCCGCACCGGTCCGCGACGGTGATCGAGGCGTGGGCTGACCGCACCCGCGCACTGTCTGCGATGGGTCAGACCCGGCAGGTGTTCTGCTTCGAAAACCGTGGTGCGGAGACCGGGGTGACGCTGCACCATCCGCACGGCCAGATCTACGCCTACCCGTTCGTGGCCCCGCGCACCGAGCAGTTGCTGACCCGGGCGGCGGCGCACCGCAAGAGCACGGGCCGCGACCTGCTGTCGGACGTGCTCTCCGCTGAGCTGAGGGTGGGCACCCGGGTGGTGCACCGGGGCGCGGCGTGGACGGCGTATGTGCCCGCCGCCGCCCGGTGGCCGGTGGAGATGCACCTGGTGCCGCACCGCGCGGTACCGGACCTCGCGTGCCTGGACGATCCAGAGCGCGCGGAGCTCGCCGCGCTTTACCCAGCGCTGCTGCGGCGGGTGGATGACTTCTTCGCCGACCAGGGTGACCATGGGCCGGTGCCTTATGTCGCGGGCTGGCATCAGGCCCCGATCGGTCCTGGGCGGGACCTCACCCGGCTGCACCTGCAACTGTTCTCGGTGCGCCGGGCCGCCGGAAAACTCAAGTACCTCGCTGGGTCGGAGTCCGGAATGGGTGTCTGGCTCAACGACACGACCCCCGAGCGAATCGCGGGCAGGCTGCGGGAGCTGGCATGAGCACCTCGTTGTGGGTCGCGTTCCGCGACGCATTCGGCCGGGAGCCGCAAGGTATGTGGGCGGCCCCTGGCCGGCTGAACCTGATCGGCGAGCATGTGGACTACGCAGGCGGGCTGTGCTTGCCGCTGGCGCTGCCGCAGCGCACCGTGGTGGCTGCGGCGACCCGCGAAGACGGCCGGTTACGGCTGCGTTCATGGCACCGGGACGCGCAGCCGTGGGACGGCGCGCTCAACACGGTACGTCCCGGTCATCCGCCCGGCTGGGCGGCCTACCCAGCGGGCGTGATGTGGGCGCTCGGTCATCCGGCCGGCGGTCTCGATCTGCTCGTCGGCGAGTCGGTGCCGGTAGGAGCCGGACTGGCCTCTTCCGCCGCCCTGGAGTGCGCCGTCGCGCTGGCCGTCGACGCCCTGTGCGGACTCGGGCTGGCCGCGACCACCGCGGGTCGCGCGCAGCTCGCCGCGGCGTGCCGCCGCGCCGAGAACGAGATTGTCGGCGCGCCGACTGGTGCGATGGACCAGCTCGCCGCACTGTGCTGCACCGCGGGACACGCCTTGCTGCTGGATTGCCGCAGCCAGGCGATGCGGCAGCTGCCGCTGGATCTTGCCGCCGCTGGGCTCAACCTGCTGGTGGTCGACACCGGGGCACCGCACCGGATCGTCGATGGCCAGTATGCCGAGCGTCGGCGCAGCGCCGAGCTGGCCGCGGCCGCGCTGGGTGTGGCCACTCTGCGGGAGGCCCCGCCGCACCTCGTGGAACAGATCACCGATCCGTTGCTGCGGAGGCGCGCGCGGCATGTGGTCAGCGAGATCGCCCGGGTGCAGGCCGCCGTGGCGCTGCTGGAGTCCGGTCGGGTAGCCGACATCGGACCACTGCTGAACGCTTCGCACGCCTCGTTGCGGGACGACCTGGAAGTCTCCGGTCCGGACCTGGATCGGGTGGTCGACGCTGCTTGCGCTGCTGGCGCGCTGGGCGCCCGGATGACCGGCGGCGGATTCGGTGGCTCAGCTCTGATCCTGATCGAGCAGGCCGCCACCGCGGCCATGACCCGCGCCATCGGCGATTATGAGTGCGTAACAGTGTTATAGCACTGTCATAGCTCCGAAATGGTTACCCACCGAAAACGCTCACGAGCGCACGTGAGAGCTCACGAACGGAAGCTTGACGATCTCGCAGGACAGCGGCCGGCCACGGACGTCGACCTCGACGCCTGCGCCGGTGCGGACCGTGCGGTCCAGCAGCGCCAGCGCGATACCGGTGCGCAGCGTTGGGGAGAAGGTCCCCGAGGTGGTCTCCCCCAGCAGCGCACCCGCCGCAGACCGTACCGCCATATGTGGCCGCGGCACCCCACGCGCGGTGGCGCACAGCCCGCGCAGCCGCCGGGATGGACCGCTGTCACGTTCGGCGAGCAGTGCCTCCCGTCCCCAGAAGGCCGGCTTGTCCCAGCCGATCGCCCAGGACAGACCACCCTGCAGCGGGGTGATGTCCGGACTGATGTCCTGGCCGTGCAAGGGGTATCCCATCTCCGTGCGCAAGGTATCTCGGGCGCCGAGCCCACACGCCCGGCCGCCGAGCCGACGCGCGGCGTCGAGCAACGCCTCCCACAGAACCGGCGCGTAGTCGCAGGCCGGGAACAGTTCGTAGCCGCGCTCGCCGGTGTAGCCGGTGCGACCTATCCGCATCGGCACGCCGGCATGCTGGGCATCGACGAAACTCAGGTAGTCCAGACCGGCCACCGCCAGCCCCACAGCGTCGAGTAGCTCGGCCGATCGGGGTCCCTGCACGGCGAGCACCGCGTACTGATCATGCACGTCAGTCACCGTGATCGTCGGCGGCGCCGCAGCCACCAGCCGGCTCCCAACCGCCGCCGCATTCGCCGCATTCGGTACGCAGAACACCTCGTCGGCACCGACGAGGTAAGTGATCAGATCGTCTACTACCCCGCCGTCTTCGTTGCAACACAAGGTGTACTGGACCTGCCCTGGTTCGATCTTGGCCAGGTCGGCGGTGAAGCAGGAGTTGACGAAGTCCGCTGTCCCTGGGCCAGTAATGACGATCTTGCCGAGGTGCGTGACGTCGAACACCCCGACTGCCTCCCGCACCGCGGTGTGCTCTGCGACGACGCCCCCGCCGGGATAGCTGATCGGCATCTCCCACCCGCCGAACGCACCAAGGGTGGCGCCGGCCTCGACGTGTGCGGCGTGTAGGGGTCCGCGGTGCAGGACGGGAGTCACGGTTATGGAACGCTACCTCCCAGGGCAGTTGTCACCGCGACCTGCCCAACGCATCCCGAACCTTATAGATCAACGAGGAGATCACCGTGACCACCCCGACGCTGCGCCTCACCGATGCCTCGGTGACCACCGCGACCGTCGATGCCCTCGTGGTGGGGACCGTGTGCGGCGAAGGAGGTCCCCGGCTTCTTCCGGGTAACGAGGAGGTCGATGCGGCATTCGACGGTGCGCTCATCGACCTGCTGGTCGTGCTGGGCGCTCGCGGTAAAGCCGACGAGGTGATCAAGGTGCCCACCCGCGGAGCCATCAGTGCTCCGCTGCTGGTGGCCACGGGGCTCGGCGAGCTCGACGGCCAACCCAGGAGCGAGCAGGTACGCCGGGCGGCTGGGGCCGCGTCCCGGGCGCTGTCGGGCATCGGTCGAGCGATCACGACGCTGTCCCGGGCCGACCTGGCCGCCGCCGCGGAGGGCGCTGCACTGGGTTGCTACGCATTCACCGAATACCGTTCCCGCAACGGTGACCGGCCGCTGGCACAGATGGATCTGTCGGTGCCCTCGGCCCGGGACGCGGGGGCGCACCAAAGCCTCGCCAGGGCCACCGTGATAGCCGAGTCGGTGGTGGCCGCACGCGACCTGGTGAACACCCCACCCAATGACCTCTATCCCGCCTCATTCGCTGACCGCGCGGTGAGGCTTGCGGAGGCCGCCGGGCTACACACCGAGGTGCTCGACGAGAAAGACCTGCTACGGCAGGGCTACGGCGGCATCCTCGGCGTCGGCGGTGGATCAGCACGCCCGCCACGGCTGGTCCGGCTGCATCACGCTCCAGCCGCGCCGAAAGCAAAGGTAGCGCTGGTCGGTAAGGGAATCACCTTCGACACCGGCGGCATCTCGATCAAGCCCGCGGCGAAGATGGAAGAGATGACCATGGACATGGCGGGCGCGGCCGCCGTCGTCGTGACCACTGTGCTGGCCGCCCGGCTGGAACTTCCGGTCGAGGTGATCGCCACCGTGCCGATGGCCGAGAACATGCCTTCGGCCACCGCTTACCGGCCCGGCGATGTGCTGACTATGTACGGCGGAACCACCGTGGAGGTCATCAATACCGACGCCGAGGGACGGCTGATTCTCGCTGACGCACTGGTCCGTGCGGCGCAGGACGGCCCGGACTACCTCATCGACACCGCCACACTGACCGGTGCCCAGATTGTTGCGCTGGGCAAGCGAACCCCGGGCGTCATGGGCACTCCTGAGTTCCGCGACCGGGTCACCGCAATCTCCCAGCAGGTCGGGGAGAACGGGTGGGCGATGCCGCTGCCCGAGCACCTGCGGTCCGATCTGGATTCCAAACTCGCTGACATCGCCAACGTGGCAGAACACCGCTGGGGCGGCATGCTCGCCGCCGGGGTGTTCCTATCGGAGTTCGTTCCCGACGGCATCGCCTGGGCGCACCTGGACATCGCAGGGCCGGCGTACAACACCGGCTCACCATGGGGATATACCGGCAAGGGAGGCACCGGGGTACCGGTGCGCACCCTGGCCGCAGTCCTCTCGGACATCGCCGAACGCGGTTGAGGCGCTACTCGCGCTCGCGCTGGCGGGCGGTGTAGTCGCGCATCCGCTGCGGGTATCCAACGAGGGCAACGTCATAGATCGGGATCCTCAGCCGCTTGGCCAGCCGCTTCGCACCATGCGCACCGTCGACCCGGCGCCGGGTCCACTCACCATCGTGGGCCACCAGCACAACGGTGGTCTCCGTGACCATGGTGCGGGGCTCGACGAACGCCTCCACTCCGTTACGCGCCGCCGCCCACTGCTCGAGGTGGTCGACGTCCGCGCTGGACGGGGCCCGCGTATTCCCAGCCCGCTGCCTACCCAAGAGCCGATCAAGCACACCCAACAAGGCACCTCCTGCGCCGGCCGATCCTTCGGCGATTGCGCCAGCTCAACGCACTTGCCGGCGCAACCAGTCCACGATGCGGTGCGATCTCGCCCACGTCGCAGACGTCCGCAGCGTGGTGACAAGATGGCTGTGGCGCCAGTGCCACGTTACCGACGTCTGCTTGAGGAGCGTCTCAGTGCCAGACACCTCAGTGATCAACCCGCCGTCAACCCAGGAGACATCCGCGGACCTGGTGATTCTCGGCGGCGGCTCGGGCGGTTACGCATGCGCGCTGCGTGCCGCGCAACTGGGTTTGACAGTCGTGCTGGTGGAGAAGGACAAGCTCGGCGGTACCTGCCTGCACCGCGGATGCATCCCCACCAAGGCGCTGCTGCAAGCCGCGGAGGTTGCTGACGCCGCTCGCCACGGTCACCAGTTCGGGGTCAAGTCCGCGCTTGAGGGCATCGATATGGGAGGCGTCAACAAGTACAAGGACGGCGTCGTCGCCAAGATGTTCAAGGGTCTGCAAGGGTTGGTGTCCTCCCGAGGGATCAACTACGTCGAGGGCACCGGACAGTTCGTCGCGCCCAACGCCGTCGACGTGGACGGGCAGCGCTACACCGGGCGCAACGTCGTGCTGGCCACCGGTTCCTACGCCAGGTCTCTGCCCGGTCTGGAGATCGGCGGCCGGATCATCACCAGCGATCAGGCCTTGAACCTGGACTACCTGCCCGAGCGCGTGGTGGTGCTGGGCGGCGGTGTGATCGGAGTCGAGTTCGCCAGCGTGTGGCGGTCCTTCGGCGCCGAGGTGACCGTAGTGGAAGCACTGCCCAGGCTGCTGCCATTAGAGGATGACTTCTGCTCCAAGCAGCTGGAACGGGCATTCCGCCGGCGCGGAATCATGTTCAAGACCGCTGCAAAGCTCACCGGAGCAAGCCAGTCCGAAGCCGGGGTCACGGTAAGCCTCGAGTCCGGGGAACAGCTCGAGGCCGACCTGCTGCTGGTTGCCGTCGGCCGGGGGCCCAACACCGCCGAGGCCGGATATTCCGAGGCCGGGGTGCGGATGGAACGCGGGTTCGTGCTCACCGACGATCGCTTGCAAACCAACCTTGCCGGGGTGTACGCGCTGGGAGACATCGTGCCCGGGTTCCAGCTTGCCCATCGAGGGTTCGCCCAGGGCATCTTCCTCGCCGAGGAGATCGCCGGGCGCAAACCCAGCACAATTGATGAGGACGGCATCCCGCGGGTGACGTACTGCGAGCCACAGGTGGCCTCGGTCGGGCTCACCGAGGCGCAGGCCAGACAGCGCCATGGCGAAATCGAGACGATCACCTATGACCTGGCCGGCAACGGCAAGAGCGTCATCCTGCAGACCCGAGGCGCAATCAAGCTGGTGCGCGCCAAGAACGGTCCGGTGCTCGGAGTGCATATGGTCGGCGACCGCGTCGGCGAGCTGGTCGGCGAGGCCCAGCTGATCGTCAACTGGGATGCTTACCCAGACGACGTCGCGGCGCTGGTGCACGCCCACCCGACACAGAACGAGGCGCTCGGCGAAGCCCACCTCGCCCTGGCGGGTAAACCACTGCACGCGCACGGCTGAACGCCTGCAGCGCACCCGACAAACCAGCGCCCACAAGGACGGAAAGACGACAAGAGTCGAGGGGCAACAGATGGCGTACTCCGTGGCGATGCCTGCGCTCGGCGAGAGTGTTACCGAGGGAACGGTGACGCGCTGGCTCAAACAAGAGGGTGAGAGCGTCGAGGTTGATGAACCGTTGGTGGAAGTATCCACCGACAAGGTCGATACCGAGATTCCCTCGCCCGCGGCCGGCGTGCTCGAGCGCATCGTGGTGCCCGAGGACGAAACCGTTGAGGTCGG
>JBHELN010000016.1:0-5247 GCA_046263115.1 Pseudonocardiaceae bacterium
GTCCCGGCCCGGTGGTGCGAAATCCATCACGTTCTTTATTGGGCCGACGGGGGCCCGACCAGCATCGGCAATTGCGTGGCGCTCTGCGGCCGCCACCACCGACTCATCCACCATTCGGGCTGGTGGATCGATATGGCCGATGGCATTCCGCAATTCCATCCGCCACCCTGGCTCGGCGGACCTTCACGCCGCAATCCCCTCAACGCCACACCGGACCTCATCCGAATCCTTGAGTAACCAAGCGCCGGTCAGGTGCGCCCGGTTATGACTGCCGTCCATGCGCATCGGTGGCTGCGGTAATTGGTGCGGCTACTTTGTGGTTCTCACGGAAGCTTGGCCGGGTGATCGCTCAGCGGCGCCGGTGATATTGCGAGCCATGCCGCCGAAGACGACGCCGTGAAAGGGTGCGATGGCCTGCCAGTACAGATGTCCGGCCAAGCCATGAGGGGTGAACAGCGCCCGCTGCCGGTAGCACGCACCGCGGTCACCGTCCGGAACTACTTCGAGTTCCAGCCAGGCGCGGCCGGGTAGGCGCATCTCGGCGCGCAGCCGCAGCAGCCGGGGCCGGTCGAGGTACTCCACGCGCCACCAATCCAGCGCCTCGCCGACGTGCAGTCGGTGCGGGTCGCGGCGGCCGCGGCGCAACCCCACGCCCCCGACCAGCCGGTCGATCCAGCCGCGCACCGACCAGGCCAGGGGGAAGGAGTACCAACCGTGTTCACCGCCGATGGCTTCGATGACATCCCAGAGAGTGTGCGAATCGGCGGCGCAGCGGTGCTCTCGGATGTCCTGGTAGAGCGAACCGCCGGACCAGGCGGGGTCGGTGGGCAGCGGATCCGACGGCGCTCCCGGCCAGGAAGCGTCCGACCAGCGGGTGGGCACTTCGGCGCGGCGGGTGTGCATCAGCGCGAGCTCAACGGCGTGCTCGTAGTGCGTCAGACCCCCCTCGGGGTCCGGGATGTAGCCGGCGATGTCGCGATCGTGGCAGACGACTTCGTGCACCAGCGACTCGATCAAGGGGACGGCGATGCTGCGCGGTACCGGCGTGACCAGGTTCACCCATTGCGCCGACAGCCACGGGGTCAGCACCGGCACCGGCACCACCACGCGGCGCGGCAGGTCGGCCACCACCGCGTAGCGGCGCATCATGTCCAGGTAGGTCAGCACATCGGGCCGCCGATATCGAAGGCCCGGTTGACCGACAGTGGTAGTGCGGCGGCGTGCATCAAATAGTGCAGCACATCGCGGACAGCGATGGGCTGGATGCGGTTGTGCACCCAGCGGGGCGTGACCATGGCGGGTAGCCGTTCGGTGAGGTAGCGCAGCATCTCGAAGCTGGCCGATCCGGACCCGAGTATCACCGCCGCCTGCAACACGATGGCAGGTACACCGGAGTCGAGCAGGATCTGCCCGACCTCGGCTCGTGAGGCCAAGTGGTCCGACAGGGGCCCAGTGTAGGGAGTGATCTCAGTGTCGGGAGTGATGCCGCCCAGGTACACCAGGCGGCCCACCCCGGCAGCACGAGCCGCCTCGGCGACCACGTGGGCAGCCCGGCGGTCGACATCGACGAAGTCACCCCGATTGAGCGAGTGCACCAGGTAATAGACGACGTCCTGACCGACCATCGCACCTCGGACGCTGGCGACATCGGTGACGTCACCGTGAACGATCTCGACCCGATCCCGCCACGGCACCTCATCGAGCTTGCCGGGACTGCGGGCCACCACGCGCACCTGATGGCCGGCGCCCAGCAGTGCGGGAGCCAGTCGGCCACCGATATAGCCGGTGGCGCCGAACACTACGCACCGCATGTCAGCGGGCGGACCTCGTCATCACGGTCGTCGCCAGGTACGACCGGTTCGGGCGATCATCTGGTCAGCCGACGGCGGACCCCAGGTGCCTGCCGGGTAGGGCTCGGGCCGGCCCTGCTTGGCCCAGTGCTCCAGCACCGGATCGAGGATTCCCCAGGACAGCTCTACCTCAGCATTGACCGGAAACAACGACGGTTCACCGCGCAGCATGTCCAGCAGCAGCCGCTCATAGGCCTCGGGCGACGATTCGGTGAACGCCGTGCCGTAACGGAAGTCCATCGTGACGCCGCGCACCTCCATTGCGGTGCCAGGCACCTTCGAGCCGAACCGGATGGTGACGCCCTCGTCCGGCTGGACCCGGATCACCAGGGCGTTCTGCCCCAGCTCCTCGGTCATGGTCGCCTCGAACGGCAGATGCGGCGCCCGCTTGAAGACCACCGCGATCTCGGTGACCCGCCGACCCAGCCGCTTGCCGGTACGCAGGAAGAAGGGCACGCCCGCCCATCGCCGGGTGTCTACCGCTAGCGTGATCGCGGCGAATGTCTCGGTGGTGGAGTCGGGGCGGAAGCCGCCCTCTTCGAGTACCCCGACCACCTTCGTGCCGCCCTGCCAACCAGCCGTGTACTGGCCCCGCGCGGTGGTCTCGTCCAACGGCTCCACCAGTTTGACGGCCGAGAGTATCTTGATCTTCTCGCCGCGTAAGGCCTCGGGGGAGAAGGACAGCGGCTCCTCCATCGCGGTCAGGGCGAGCAGCTGGATCAGATGATTCTGGATGACGTCCCGGGCCGCCCCGATACCATCGTAGTAACCGGCTCGGCCGGCCAGCCCGATATCTTCGGCCATGGTGATCTGCACGTGATCCACATAATTGCTGTTCCAGATCGGCTCATAAAGCTGGTTGGCGAAACGCAGCGCGAGAATATTCTGTACGGTCTCCTTGCCGAGGTAATGGTCGATGCGATACACCGATTCTTCGGGAAAGACATCGTTGACGATCTCGTTTAGTTCCCGGGCGCTGTGCAGATCGTGCCCGAACGGTTTTTCAATCACCACCCGGCGCCACTGGTCACCGTCCTGCGCGGCCAATCCGGTGCGCGCGAGCTGCTTGAGGACCACGGGGAACATCGTGGGCGGGATTGATAGATAAAAGGCGTGGTTGCCGCCGGTACCTCGTTCCTTGTCAAGGTCAGCGATCACATCCGCGAGACCATCAAAGGCGGCATCGTCGTCGAAGCTGCCGGGCACGAACCGGATGCCCTCGTGCAGCCGAGCCCAGACCTCCTCCCGGAACGGAGTCCGGGCATGCTCCCGTACCGCGTCGTGGACCAGCTCAGCGAAGTTCTCGTCGGCCCAGTCACGGCGGGCGAACCCGACCAATGCGAAACCGGGCGGCAACAGCCCCCGGTTGGCCAGGTCGTAGAACGCCGGCATCAGCTTCTTGCGGGACAGGTCCCCGGTCACTCCGAAGATCACCACGCCGCACGGTCCGGCGATCCTGGGCAGCCGCTTATCCCGGCTGTCCACCAGTGGATTTACTCGATATGCCACGTTCATCCGAGCTCCTGCAGCGCGTGCACCAGGGCAACCAATCCGGCGGGCCGGTCGCGCAGGTGCAGCCGAAGCACCGGACGGCCGCGCGCGGCCAGCACCTGAGCATCACCTAAGGCTTGCGCCCGTTGTAGTTGTCCAAGGGAGAAGTCGGTACCCGGCACTGGGATGTCGGTGTCCACCGCGCCGGTCAACTGCAGGAACGACCCGTTCTGGTGGCCACCTTTGTGGTACTGGCCGGTTGAGTGCAGGAAACGTGGCCCCCAGCCGAACGTGGTCTGCAGCCGGGTACGGCGGGCAAGCTCGTCGCGCAGTAGGGCGGCGGAGGCGTCGGCGATGCGATCCAGGTATGCCTGCACTGAGAGGTAGCCGTGCTGCGGGGTGGCCGCGACCAATGCTCGCAGCGCGTCACCGAGGGTGGTGGTGGTCGCCGGCAGCCAATCCCCGACAGGGTGCACCGCGATCACACCTTCGACGAACCCGGGCGCGGCTTCTTCCGCACCTTTGAGCTGCTCACGGGCCGCGACCTTGGCGGCTTCCACGTCGGGCTGATCAAACGGGTTGATCCCTAGCAGCCGGCCGACCACGGCAATGGCGTGCTCCCAGAGCAACATCTGGCCACCGAGGGGGCCATTGACAGCGATCGCTGCCGCCGCCTCAGGTGGCCCGAGCACCACCGTGGTCGCGTCCGGGCCGGCGTCGGCGAAACCCGGCGCGGCGGGATTGCCCGCCACTACCGGCAGCAGACCAGTGCCGTCCTTCCCGGTGGACTCGGCGATGAGCTGCTCGGCCCAGTCCGCGAAACCGACGATTCCCGAGCCACTGTCGGCGAGCACCACCTTCTCCGCGCCCGCAGCATGCCCGGCGCCCAGCGCGGCGGCCAGTCGCAATGCCGGGTTCGCCGAGTCGTCCAGAGCTAACAGCGGGGCCAGCTCAGCTGCCTCGTCCAGCAGCCGCGCGATGTCCGCCCCGGCCAGCCCGGATGGAACCACACCGAAGGCGGTCAGCGCGGAGTAACGGCCACCCACGTCCGGATTGGCGGTGATCACCGCCCGGTACCCGTCCGCCTCGGCGATCTGTTGCAGCTGCGAGCCGGGGTCGGTGACCACTACGAGGTGTGCCGCCGGGTCCAGCCCGGCAGCGGCGAACGCGGCGGCGAAGATCCGCCGATGGCTGTCGGTCTCCACCGTGGACCCCGACTTGGACGACACCACAAGCACAGTGCGGGCCAGATCCCCGGCCAGTGCGTCGGCCACTTGGCCCGGGTCGGTGGTATCCAGCACGGTCAGCGCGACCCGGTCAGTGGCGCAGATCACCTCGGGGGCCAAGGACGAGCCACCCATGCCGGCCAGCACCACGCGGTCCATGCCGTCGGAATGCAGCTGCGCTCGTAATGCATCGATGGTGGCCAGCAGTGGGCGGGAACTACTGGGCAGCCCTACCCAGGCGAGCCGGCGGGTGGCCTCGGGCTGCGCCTGCACACCCCACAGCGTGGGATCCTGATTGGCCAGCGCCGATGCGACCCGCTCGGCGACGAGCTTGTCCACCCATGATTTCGCCGCGCCCGCCAAACCGGCAGCGAGAACGTCGACGTGGAGTTCTGGCATCGCCGGCTCAGCCTGCCGTTGACTGGGCGGCCTGGGCCAGTTGTCCGGTGACCGTCTCGGCCAGCTGGGACCAGGACGCCTCGAACTTCTCCGCGCCCTCGCGCTCGAGGACGACGAACACGTCGTCGACATCGATCCCGACCTCGGCCAGCTCATCGAAGACGCGCTGGGCCTGCCCGGCGGTGCCGGATACCTGGTCGCCGAGCACCTCACCATGGTCGGCGAATGCCAGCATGGTGTTCTCCGGCATTGTGTTGACCACCCCGGCAACGACCAGTTCG
>JBHELN010000017.1:0-3973 GCA_046263115.1 Pseudonocardiaceae bacterium
CGACGTTGCGGTCGAACACGCGGCCGGGCTCGATGCGGCCCGCCAGCACGTCGGGCAGCAGCTTGTCCAGGTACGCCCGGACTGGCGCGGGGCCGCCGCCGATGGTGATGTTGCCGAAGAACGCCGGCAGCGAGCCGGGGATCTCGGTGTGCTGCGGCACGCCGACGCGGCCGACCGCGCCGCCGGGGCGCGCGATGCTGATCGCGGTGTCCATCGACGCGCCGTGGCCGACGCACTCCAGCACCGAGTGGACGCCCTCGCCGCCGGTGAGTTCGCGGACGCGTTCGATTGCCTCCTCGCCACGCTCGGAGACGACGTCGGTGGCGCCGAAGTCGCGCGCCAGCGCGATTCGGTCGTCGTGGCGGCCCATGATGATGATCTGCTCGGCGCCGAGGCGCTTGGCGGCGATGACCGCGCACAGACCGACGGCGTCGTCACCGACGATTGCGGCACGCTTGCCCGACCCGACCTTGGCGACGACGGCGGCGTGGTGGCCGGTGCCCATGACGTCCGACAGCGTCAGCAGCGACGGCATGAACGCGTCGTCCTCGCCGACCGGCAGCGCGTACAGGGTGCCGTCGGCGAACGGGACCGACGTGCACGCAGGAGGTCGGCAGGCCCTCATGGCAGAACGTGCAGGTGCCGTCGGAGGACGCGAACGGCATCACGACGACGTCGCCCTTCTTGACCTTGGTCACCTGCGATCCGACGTCCTCGACGACGCCGATAGCCTCGTGGCCCATCGACTGCCCGGCTTCCGAGTGCTCCATCGACACGTACGGCCACAGGTCGCTGCCGCAGATACAGGCGCGCGTAACGCGCATGATTGCATCGGTCGGTTCGACGATCGCCGGGTCAGGGACGTCCTGGACGCGGACATCGCCAGCGGCGTACATGATGGTTGCTCTCATGCACTCCAGCCAAGCACTGGTCCGCGCGGTTTGGAGCGATGCGCGGCTTTAGGGTTCTCACCTCATCACCGGCGAGCGCATCCCGACAGACAGCGCTGACCATCATCGATGCATCCATATTCAGCACTACGCCGCTTTTCGTTCCGTGGTTCCCTCATTCCCTATTCGGTGTCCGGAGCGGGCGGTCGGTCATCCGCTGGCGGCGGGGTGTAGGTCGGTGAGCTGGGTGCCAGTCCTCTTCCATGCGAGCACCGTTCCGGAGGCGTCCACTGCCAGTGTTTCCTGGGAAAGTCTACGAGCCAGATCGCGGCTGCGGATCCGGTATGCGCCTGCCGTCCTGGTCACCCCCAACCGTTTGGCCCACCACCGGTCCAGATAGATCCAGTGATTGGGGCGCCGGACACGGCCGGCAGCCTGTGTCGGTTCATCCGCACGCTTCAGGGGGTTTCCTGGGGCTGGATCTTGCCGGGTTCGGGAGGCACCGCTGCATACGGTGTTCACGGGATTGCTGTCCTTTCCTGGGCGTGGAGGCATAGCGGTCGCCGGATTGACAGCGCAGCGATGGACTTACGTGGTGGGTCAGCCGGTGCGCAAGAACACCACCGGACGGCAGCACGATCAACATCCATCACCACCCCACCGTCCCCGTAACCGGAGCGAGTTTCATGACGAAACTGACGGTACTATGGTCAGTTCCTTCACGCAACTAACTCTGGTAGTCTGGCTGTTGGTAGGTGAGTGACGTGCTGCTGCGAACGTATGACGATCAGGTCTGCTCCATCGCCCGCGCACTAGAGGTAGTGGGCGAGCGCTGGAGTCTGCTCATCGTCCGGGACGCCTTCCTTGGGCTGAGCCGTTTCGAGCAGTTCCAAGACAGCCTGGGCATCGGCCGCAACGTGCTCACCAACCGGCTTGCCCGGCTAGTCGAGGCCGGAGTGTTCGAGCGAATCCGCTACCAACAGCACCCGGACCGCTTTGACTACCGGCTCACCCCGATGGGCCGTCAGCTGCTCGTTCCCCTGCTCGCCCTCATGCACTGGGGTGACGACCATCTGGCAGGGTCAGCCGGCCCGCCCCGGCGCGCGCAGCACGCACAGTGCGGGGGCGAGCTGCACGCCGCGCTGATCTGCCAGCAGTGCCAGTCGCCTGTTCCCGGCCACGAGGTGACAGTTGTACCAGGACCAGGGCAGCACCCGCCCACATAAGGGGGTGCCCACCACCCAACACCTGGGCCGTCAGCACATCGTCTTTGACCGCCTCCCAGGCCGGTCCTTCCAGCAGCCGTGCCTGCCGGTTACGCCACCGCATCGAGGCCTCGGCGTAGATCTCCCGCCGTTTCAGATAGCGAGGAAACTGCTCCAGCACGCAGAAGGTGTAGGCGCCGCGGTCCACGCTCCCATCAGCGCGGGCTGGGTGACCGAAGACCAGGTGACATACGGGCCGGTCACCACCGCGGGATGAATGCGGCGGTTGCGCACTGTCCGTTTGGCTTCCGACGCCAACTGCTCAGCCAAATCGCTCAAGCACATCCCGCTCCCGCAGCCACCCCACCGCAGCCACAAAGATCGCTTTCGGGCCGTCTCCACTCACCCACGACCGCCGACCCACCAACACCGCAAGCTCGCCCTCGACCTGCGCGAAGTACATCAGTTCCTACGCATTACGGATCTTGGCCGCAATCCGCCCGGTGAGTCTGGGGCCGCAGGGCGTACTGCTTGACACACGACCGATCTGCGATCCCCAACTGGCTGGTCTGGCCCGGGCTTCGGTGACCGGTCACCGCGCAGGTCGAGGCGATCCGTGCCGGCCTTCAGGCGGGCAGCTTGTTGAGCTTGCGGATCTGCTTGTCGAACGCGGCGGCGGGTGCGAACCGGCGCAGCAGGGTGACCTGGCGGGCCACCGAACCCGCCGGATAGCGCAGCCTCGGCCTGCTGATTGTGGCCGCGTCGACGATGACCTTGGCGACGACGGACGGGTCGTCGCCGCTGTCGATGGCGCTGGCCGCGAGCTGGTTGAACGATGCCCGGCGTGCGCCGTACAGGTCGAGCGGTCGGTCGGGGGTCAGCGCGTTGGCCTCGAACCCGGTCTTCGTGTAGGCGGGCTCGACGAGCATCACCCGGACACCGTGCTCACGCACCTCGTGGTCGACGGACTCGCAGTAGCCCTCGAGCGCGTGCTTGGTGGCCGAGTAAAGGGCCATGTACGGGGCCGGTAGGAGGCCGAGCACCGAGGACACGTTGACGATGCGACCGGCGCCTCGGCGGCGCATGTGGGGTAGGACAGCGTGGATCATCCGCATTGTGCCGAAGACGTTGACGTCGAAGAGGTGCTGCGCCTGCCCGATCGAGCTCTCCTCCGCCGCTCCGGCCGCACCGATCCCCGCGTTGTTGACCAGCACGTCAATGCGCCCGTGGTCGGCGACGAGCCTCTTGACGACGGTGGTCACCGCCACGTCGCTGGTGACGTCAAGGTCGACCATCGTGACGCCCTCGACGGGCGCCACCTTCGAGGCGTTGCGGCTGGTGCCCACGACCACGAAGCCCTTGTCGACCAGTGCCGCGGCCGTGGCCGCGCCGATGCCGGAGGACGCTCCCGTGACGAGGGCGACCGGATGAGTACTCATACCTTCTCCTAATTAGATTATGACTGTAATATAAACAGTAGCACGGCCCGACGGAGGGAAGTGATGGACCAGTGGCGCGTTACGGCAAGGACCACAAACAACAGACCCGGCAGCGCATCGTCGAGGCCGCGGGCCAGCGACTGAAGGCCGATGGCATCGACGGAGCGGGCATCTCGACCTTGATGGCGGACGCGGGGCTGACCAACGGCGCCTTCTACGCGCACTTCGCCTCCAAGGCCGACCTCGTTGGCGCCGCGGTGTCGGAGCAGCTGCTTCGCCAGGCGGCCAGATTCCGGGACAGGATCACAACTCCGGAGCAGCTGGCACAGTTCGTGCGCGACTACCTATCTACCGAGCACCGCGACCAGCGTGGCGACGGATGCGCCTCGGCGGCTCTCGTCGAGGAGATCGGACGCTGCGACGCTGCGACGAAACGCGC
>JBHELN010000018.1:0-2875 GCA_046263115.1 Pseudonocardiaceae bacterium
CCGGAGGCCGATACGACGACGATGTCCTCGCCTCGTTGGCGATGCGTAGCGATCAGATCAGTTGCTTCGGCATAGACCAGCGGATCCACCACGTCGTGCAAGGTCTCTTCGACAATGGCCGTCACCTGGGCGATGTCCCAGCCGGTGCACTGAGCGGTGATGTGCGCCCGCATCCGCTCCATCTGCTCGGTGTCGGCGCCTGCCAGAAGGTACATGAACTGGGCGTACGCACTCTTGAGTATGGCCCGCCGGTTGATCAAGCCTTCCTGGAAGAACGCCCGGGAGAACACGAAGGCACTGGATTTGGCAATGATCGTCTTGTCCAGGTCAAAGAATGCTGCGACGCCCGGGGAGCCCGGGCAAGGGGAGCTCACGATAGGCAGCATATGAGGCCAGGTCCGTGCTTGGGCGGGTCCTGACCATCCCCTTTCGCGATCTGGTCCGCGGCGGTGCCGCGCTTGTCGCCACATTGAGGATCTCAGCGGGTGGGGCCTGGGGGTACGCTCACTCATCCGGCTGTGAAGCCGGAAATGGTCAGCCCGACCCCCCGGGGCTGACACTCTGACGACCCCCGTCTCCGCCTGACGGGGGTCGTCCCCCCTTCGCCTGTTGTGTGCTCACGGCGTTCCTCGGTTATCCACAGTGACCCCTATTGTCCACATGTTGATCATGAATGGGTCGCATCGCCGACTCGGCCGCCTCATAGTGGCGCTGCAAGTAGATCACGTGCCCCCGCTTGGGGCCGGCGACAACGGGGGAGACGATGTGGGCACACAACCCGCGACCGGCGGCGATGATGGCGGCCGCCCAGCGACCGGCGGCGATGATGGCGCCCGGGAGATTGGCCGACGAAGTCTCCCGGCTCGCAGCGGCCGCGGGATGCGATCTCCATCGGGTCCACGACCCCGGATCGCTACGTGAGCAGTGGAGCTGCGCCCCGCTGTTGCTGCTGGACCTCGCGACCGCACAAGCCGGCGCCGGCGCTGGTTTGCCTCGCAGAGACGGGGTGGTGATCGTCTGCGCCGACGGTGACCCACAGGTGTGGCAATACGCGGTCGCGGTGGGTGCCCAACACGTGGCGGTATTGCCGGACGCGGAAGCCTGGCTGGTAGGCGCGTTGGCCGATGTGGTGGAGTCGCCGGCTGGCGGAGGACGGGTCCTGGCCGTCGTGGGTGGACGTGGTGGCGCCGGGGCGTCGGTGTTCGCGACGGCGGTCGCGGTGGCGGTGGCGGAATCGGGCCGTCACGCGATGCTGGTGGATTGTGATGCGCTGGGCGGTGGCCTCGATCTAGCCGTCGGCGCGGAGAAGGTCGACGGGCTGCGCTGGTCCGGGCTGACCTTGGCCAGTGGCCGGGTCCCGGCCTCGGCACTGCATGCTGCGCTGCCCAACGCGCGCCTGGGGCGCCGAAGCAGTCTCACTGTGCTGTCCTGCGACCGGGATGGCCCGGGCCCGGACGCAGGTGCAGTGCGCGCAATCTGTGCGGCCGGGCGCCGCGCCGGGGATATGGTGGTGTGCGACGTGCCGCGACACCCGTGCGAGCCGGGTACCGCCGCGTTGGAGGCCGCGGACCTGGCTGTGCTGGTGGTGCCGGCCGAGGTCCGGGCCTGCGCAGCAGCCGCGACGGTGGCCGCGCGGGTGTCGCGTTACGGCACTGCGCTGCATCTGGTCGTGCGGGGCCCCGCGCCGGGTGGGATCACCCCCGGCGACGTCAGCCGCGCACTGGACCTGCCGGTGCTCGCCGCGATGCGGCCCCAGCCCGGCTTAGGCGGTGCGCTAGACCGCGGTGCGGTGCCGGGCCACTCGCGCGGACCGCTGGCCACCGCCGCGCGCCACGTAATGGCCGCACTCAGCCGGTCGCAGGGTAGTGCAGCGTGAGCACGGCGACGACGCTGGTCGATCGGGTTCGGCACCGGCTGGCCAGCAGCGGCACACCGGTGTCCCATAGCGCGGTGGCGGCCGCGGTACGGGCCGAGTCCGACGGCGTACTGGGTGATCTGCAGGTCCTGGCGGCGCTGCGGGAGCTGCAGCAGGAACTGGTCGGCGCCGGTCCGCTGGAGCCCTTGCTGGCAGACCCCGATACCACCGACGTCCTGGTCAGCGGACCCGACCAGGTATGGGTCGAGCAGCGCGGCGAGCTGCGCCGCACCGCGGTGCGCTTCCCGGATCCCGAGGCGGTCCGCCGGCTGGCCCAGCGGCTGGCGCTGACCGCAGGGCGGCGGCTGGATGACGCTTCGCCCTTCGTGGACGCTCCGCTGCCCGGCGGTGTCCGGCTGCACGCCGTGCTTGCGCCGATCGCCACCGGCTGCACCTGCATCTCGCTGCGGGTGTTGCGGCCAGCCAGCCAGGGGCTGGATGCCCTGCAGCAAATGGGCAGCGTGTCAGTCGAAACAGGCGACCTGCTACGGGCCATCGTCGCCGCCCGGCTGGCCTTCCTCGTCGTCGGGGGCACCGGTAGCGGCAACACGACCCTTCGCTTGAGACACACCTATTGGGTGATGTCCGATCGATCCCTGGGTGCGGGGACGGGCGCCGCGCCGGCGCGGCGGTAGCGGGCCGGTAGACCTCCGGGTAGCGGCCTCTGACCAGCACGGTAACAGAGAGTAGACCCCCGTGCACGCTCCTGCGCCGGTTGTCCGCCATGGTGTCCGCGTCATGATCGCCGCGGACGATGGTGAGGCAGGCGCGAAGGCACCAGTTCCGACATAGGCACATCTCAGGCCCGCGTCCGGTCCGCCGCCGGTTCTGACCTGCGACGAGGCAGACAACCCGGCGGGGCAGACCATGGGCTACCACGCCGGAAACAGCCCGTTTCAGCCTGTACGGTGCCAAAATTCGAGCAAGTCCTTGACCAGGTGTTTCTACAGTTGCCTAGGC
>JBHELN010000019.1:0-3054 GCA_046263115.1 Pseudonocardiaceae bacterium
CATTTTCATTAGCAGCCACCAGCGCCACAGCGGCGACCGCCATGAGGAGAGACATGACAGCTATTATGATACGTCTATGAAATGACCACGTATGGGCATCCTCCAGGGCCTCACCTGTTGGTGGCGCCTCGAACGCGATCATCTGTTCTCCATCTCAGTAGCGACGCAGGGCGCAGTTCCCTATCAATTCGTCGCCAATTTTACCCTCGTCCTGCCCGGTGGCAACCCCTCATGGTGGCCAACCCACAGATGTAGAAACCCCGCCAGACTACCTCGTTTGATGTAGCGGCACTGCAGGTCCTGAGGTACGGCGACGACGGTCGGTGGAATGCCTGCGTTGGTCGCCAGTGCGAGGGGGGATGATGTAAGGCGTGTCCGCCGTGCCATCACCACTGCGAATCGGTCCCTACCGGGTCGATCCTCCCGTCGTGCTAGCGCCGATGGCAGGGATTACCAACGTGGCGTTTCGCCGGCTGTGCCGTGAGCACGGCGCCGGTTTGTACATCTGCGAGATGATCACCAGCCGGGCTCTGGTGGAACGGCACCCCGGCACCCTGCGGATGATCGCTTTCGACGCCGATGAGCGGCCTCGCTCGATGCAGCTATATGGGGTCGACCCGGCAACGGTCCGCAAGGCCGTGGAGCAGATCCGCAGCGACGACCTCGCCGACCATGTAGACCTCAACTTCGGCTGCCCCGTCCCGAAGGTCACCCGCCGGGGCGGCGGCGCCGCGCTGCCTTACAAGCGGGCCCTGTTCGGCGAGATCGTCCGCTGCGCCGTCGAGGCCGCCGGACCCATCCCCGTCACGGTGAAGTTCCGGATCGGCATCGACGACGAGCACCGCACGTTCCTCGACGCCGGCCGGATCGCGCAGGATGCTGGGGTGGCCGCCGTGGCCCTGCACGCGCGCACCGCCGCGCAGCGCTACTCGGGCACCGCAGACTGGGATGCCATCGCCGCGCTGAAGCAGGCGGTGACGTCGATCCCGGTGCTGGGCAACGGGGATATCTTCGCCGCTGGCGACGCGATCCGGATGGTCGAGCACACCGGCTGCGACGGGGTCGTGGTGGGTCGTGGCTGCTTGGGACGGCCGTGGCTGTTCGCCGAGCTTCAGGCGGCCTTCGCCGGCACCCCACCCCCGACGCCGCCGAATCTCGGGCAGGTGGCGGCTATCGTGCGCCGCCACGCCGGCCTGCTCGTCGAGCATCTCGGCGCCGACAAGGGCCTGCGTGACCTACGTAAGCACATCTCCTGGTATTTGCACGGCTTCCCGGTCGGCGGGGAGGTGCGGCGCGCGCTGGGGATGGTGGCCAGCTTCGCCGAGCTCGACTTTCAGCTAGCCCAGCTGGACGCCGATGCGCCGTTCCCGGCCGGCGCCGACGGTCCGCGGGGGCGCCAGGGATCTCCCGGCCGGGTGGCGCTACCGCAGGGCTGGCTGGACGACCCCCTGGATCTCGCGGTCCCGGCGGACGCCGAACTGCCCTATTCCGGCGGGTAGGCCTGGCGTTCACAGCCGGTTCACGTTGTCGCCGAGCCCGGGTGCGATTTCCCCCGTACCCTCTGGCAATGCGCGAGACCTTCCATGCCGAGTTGGACAGCCTGATTCGCGATTTGGCCAGGGCCGCTCGGATGGCCGGGCAGATGATGGCCAATGCCTCGACCTCCCTGAGTCAGGCTGATCTAGCACTCGCCGAGCTGGTCTTGTCCAGTGAGAGCGACATGAAGATGCTGTGCGACGACATGGACCAGCGCTGCGTCAAGCTGCTGGTGTTGCAGGCGCCGGTGGCTACCGATCTGCGCGTGGTCGTTGCCGCCATGCACGCGGTGGGCGATGTGGAACGGATGTGCAACCTCGCCCAGCACATCGCCAAGATCGCCCGGATGAAGCATCCGGCCGTGCCGATCCCGGACGACGTGCGCCCGGTATTCGCCCGGATGGGCATGCTCGCCACCAACCTGGCGCAGGACGCCGCGGCCGCGATCGAGAGCCAGGATCCGCTATCTGCCCAGCGTTTGGCGCAGGCCGACGACGAGGTGGACGCGCTGCGCAGGCGGATCTTCCAGATTCTGTTCGCGGAGAACTGGACGCATGGGGTCGAACCAGCCGTGGACGCGGCGCTGATCGGTCGCTACTACGAACGCTTCGCCGACCACGCGGTGGCGATCGCGCGTCAGGTCAGTTTCCTCGTCACCGGCCTGCCGCCCGAGCGATGATTTCCCGATGACCACACCGCCAGCGGCTAGCGGCGGTCGAGCAGGAATTCCACGTCGGTGTGGTGGTGGGTGAAACCCAGCCTGCGATAGGTGGCCAGTGCGGGGACGTTGTCGGAGTCGACATACAGCATCGCCTCCGGCGCCCCCCGTTCGCGCAGGTACCCCAGGCCTGCCACGGTCAGTGCGCTACCGAGACCGGTGCCCTGGGCGTCGGGGTCCACCGCGAGCACGTAGACCTCGCCGAGCCCATCGGGGTGCATCTTCGTCCAGTGAAAACCGAGCAGCCGACCGGCCGGGTCGACCGCCAGCAGGAAACCCCTGGGATCGAACCACGGCTGCGTCTCGAGCAGCCTGAGTTCGCTGGTATCCAGCCGGCTTTGCTCGGGATGCCAGCCGAACGCGCGCTTGTTCACTCGCACCACCGCAGCCTCGTCTTCCCCGGGTACGAAACTTCGTAGTGCCACACCGCCGGGGATTGGACGCGGCGGGATCGGATCGGCCAACCCCCGACGCAACTGGTACAGGGCCCGCCTGCTGATCAGCCGAGCGCGCTGGGCCAGCCGCAACGCGCCCGGATGCTCGCCGTGCGCCCACAGCCACAGCGGCCCACCCGCGCGATCGAGCAGCGCGGCGAGCATCGCGCCACCCACCCCGCGGCACCGATGCTCAGGGTGCACCGCGAACTCGGCGGTGCGACGCTCGGAGCACTCATCGACAGCCGCGTAGCCGACCAGCGTGCCTTCGGGATTGCGCGCGAGCAGGTGCACTCCGGCGCGGGCACTGGGATGCGGGCGCAGCCGAAGCATCGCTGCTTCGGAGACGGCGTGGAAGCCGTCGGC
>JBHELN010000020.1:0-5661 GCA_046263115.1 Pseudonocardiaceae bacterium
GCTGTTGGCGGTGCACCGCCGAGAGCGTGTGCGGATGCACCTGGCTCGGAGCGCCGGCGTGCACGCCGGTGACCCCGTAGGGCGCCTCGGTGGCCTGCCAGATCCGCCGCCGCAGCTTGCGGGCCGCCAAGTCGTTGCTGCGCTTGATCGCCAGGTAGCTGGCTTGGTCGGTGAGGTTCCACTCCCACTCGCGGCGGGTGAGGAAGCGTAACGCAGCGGGAAACGGTTCATTGTTCAGCGTGGTTTCAACGGTGAACACCGGTACATGTCCGCCGATGAGGTCGGCCATCCGGTCATAGGAGTGGTGCATCGCGGAGTTGGGCGGATCGTTGAACGAACGCGAATGCCGCAACGTGTGCACGTTGTGGTGATGGCGCAGGCTGGCATAGCTCGCCAGCCCGACCGCCACCGACTTCGATCCCCCGCTCATCGCGGTGAGGGTGATGTTGACGTAGATGATCAGGTCGCTCTCGGCGGCCCGCCGATTGATCTCCACGTCCTCGCCGTGGGCCGTGGTGCCGAGGTGAAGCAGATTATCGGAATCCTCGGCGTCGTGGTTGCGCAGGTGGCCGGGATGAAAGGCGCGAAAGACCCGCTCGCCGACGGTGCGTTTGAGCTCCGCCGGGGTCATCCTCCGGTGCAGAGAGTTGGCCGCGATCAGCTCGACGTCGTCCACCCCTGCGGTGGCGGCCATCTCCAGGACCTGCTCGATCACCCGCTGCCGGATATCTGGGGTCCGCATCGGCGGCAGCGGCAAGGACAGATCGTCGAACACGATCGTCAGCCGCATATCGCGATGGAGTAGCTGGGGCAGCGGATCGCTGCCGTGTGGATGCAGCAGAGCGTGGCGGATCGCGTGCTCGAGGTCGACAATGCCAGGCAATGATTCAGGCGGGTAGATCACCCGGCTACCCAGCGGCAGGCGCTCCAGGCGGAACCCCTCACCCTCGTGCATCAACAGCGGCGGGGTCCGCTCGTCGACGTCGAGCACGAAACCTGGTCTGCCCACATTCTCTCCTGCCCCTCACTACAGCCCTTCGCAGCCGCTGCGTTGATCTGCGCGTGTTCATCTGCCGGGCGCGAAGACGACCTTGATGGTGCCCAGCCGGCCGGCCGCGGCAGCGTGATCGACCGCGTCACGCCACTGATCCAGTGGATACTTGGTATCAACGTAGCCGTCCAGTGGCGCTGCCGTCGCCAACGCGATGGCAGCCGGGAAATCACCCCGGTCCGGTTCTTCGCCGATCGCTGAGGCGTACGCGCCGACCAGGTGCAGCTCGCGGTACCACAGTGGGGTGAGGTCCACGCCGCCGGCGGGCATCCCTGACGTCACCACCGTGCCGCCGGCCCGTAGCGAGCGCAGCGCGGTGTTCAGGCCCGCCGCACCGCCGGTGCACTCGAAAGCCATGTCCATGCCACCCAGCAGGTAACCGTCGCCGAGTTCCGGCTCGATCAGCAGAGCTCCGGTGCTGCGGCGCAGCGCCCTGGCGGTGCTCTCGGTGCCGATCACCTGGGTGGCGCCCAACTCACGGGCCCGGTCGGCCTGGTGGCGGTGCTTGGCGATCACGTGCACCTCGCCGGCCGCGGTGAGCTTACGCAATGCAAGCAGAGTCAGCAGGCCGACTGTACCCGCGCCGATCACCAGCACCGATGCCCCTGGGTTGATCGGTACCCGCCGCGCTGTGTGCACCGCGCAGGCCAACGGTTCCACCAGCACCGCGACCTCGTCGGGCAGCGAATCGGGTACCGGATGCAGCTGGCTGGCGTGGGCGAGCATGCGCCGGCTCCACCCGCCGCCGGTGTCGGCACAGAATCCGGTCTGCAATCCAGCCGCCAGCCGCCCGGTGGTGATGCCGTCACACCGGCCGGTGTGCCCGGCCAGGCAGGCCTGACACGGCGGCAGGCCACGTGCCGCACACCGCAGCACCGGGTCGATCACCACCCGGCTGCCTCGCGGCAGCCCGGGCAGTTCATCGACAGTGCGCCCCACCACCTCGTGACCCATCACGAACGGCATGGAGGTCAACGGCCCCAGGTAGGGCGAGGATCGGCCGGTCAGCAGGCCAAGGTCGGAGCCACAGATCCCGGACAGCGCAGGTTCGACCCGACTCCAGGATTCGTCGGGCGGCGTCGGATCGACCTGCTCGACCAGCCGTAGCGGTGCCACATTGCCGGCCAGCGCGCCGGCCAGCCGCGCGCCAGTGCGGGTGGCGCTGACCGCGCGGGCGGCGAAGTAACGCGTGGCGCAGCGGCGATACTCCAGCGCGAGGCTCATCGGTGTACTCCTCGTGGGCGGGCACCGGCGGTGGTCTGATTGCCGGCTCGGCCGGCGGTGGTCTGATTGCCGGCTCGGCCGGCGGTAGCCCGGGTGACGTCGAGCAGCACCTCGAGTAGCCCACCGGTGTGTTCCCCCCAGCGGTGCACCACCCAGCGGCGCCGCCGGGCGTACCGGAACAGCTGCGAGTCCGGGTTGACCACGTGCGGATGCCCGACGGCCTCCAGCAGCGGGCGGTCGGAGTAGCTGTCGGCGTAGGCGTAGGAGCGATCCAGGTGCAGGCCGTGGTCCCGGGCATAGTTGCGCAGCCACGCGGCGCGCGCCTCATCGACCAGCGGCGGGGTCTGCAGGAATCCGGTGAGGACACCGTCTCGGGCGTGCATCCGGCTGGCCACCACCTCATCGAACAAAACCGACAGCGGTTCTACATGCAGGTCGACGGCCCCGGTGATCAGGACGGTACGATGCCCGGCCGCACGGTGCCGGCGGATCTGCCGGGTGGCCTCCGGCATCACCCGATGCAGCAGCGCATCTCCGAGCACGTCAGTGACCAGCGCGCGCAGCTCGTCGGCCCGCGCCCCGGCGTAGCGGCGCAGGAAGGCGCGCAATAGTTCGCCCCGGTCACGGCGCTCCGCATAGAGGTAGCGAGGAGCGCAGCGGGCCAGATCGGCCAGCTCGGGTAGCCAGCCGGAGCGGGGCATCGTGGCCAACCGGGCCCACAGGTAGGACTCGACGACGTTGGAGTTCACGATGGTGCCCTCCAGGTCGAACACCGCAGCCACATCTGAGCGCTCGGGCAGTGAGGTCATCGGCGATCCACGACGTCCGGCAGTGGACCGCCCCCGTCGCTGCCCGGCCCGGCGGACCGTGGCCGTGATGGACGGGCAGTGCACGTCCTGCAGGTACGCCCGCCAGTCGATGACGGTGGGGTCGAAGCCATGCTCGGTGGCCCGGTGGGCGGGCAACGACGCATGCAGTTCCCGCAGCCGGCGGTCGTCGTAGATCACCTCAGCGCGGGCATAGACCCCGTAGAGATCAGCGTATTCACGCAGCTGCGCCAGGTTCTGCTGCTGGTGGCCGAGGCTGGTCAGCCAACCGTGGGATCGCGTCGACGGTGGCAGTGCCAGCAGCACCTTCTCGGCGAGTGCAGCGGCGCGTTCCCCGGCGTGAAGCGTCAACTCGACCTGCTGGCTGCCGGGGAAGCGCCAAGTCGGGGGTTCCACGTGGCCGCGATCGCCATCGGGCACCGGATGGTTGTCGAAGTACTCCCGGCACAGCACGTACATGTTCTGGAAGGTCAGTGGATTGCTGGCGCCTGAACTGACGTGCAGGTACGCCGGCGCTGCGGCCGGTGGTCGAGCGGCGGCGGCGAGGATTGCGTTGACCACCAGATCGACCGGGATCATGTCGAGTACGGAGTCGGGCAGCCCGGGGAACTCGCGCAACACCCCTCTGGCGAACGCGATGATCAGCGGATCGGCCATCTTGAAGCCGTCAATCCATCCTGGGTATGGGTGTCGCAGCGCGCTTTCCACGATGGCCGGGCGGACCACCGACAGCGGGTGGCCCTTGTCCGCCCACAGCTGCTCGGCGACGCGCTCACCCAACGCCTTGGTCAGCGTGTAGACGTCCGGCCAGCCCAGGCTTCGAGCTCGGGTGCGGCCGTAGTCCACCAGCCGGCGGGTGACCCACTCGATGCGTAGCCGCTCGGCGTCTGCGGCGGTGGACTGCGGGCCGGCCTTGGCGTGCTGATCGCCCGCTTGGGCCAGCGCGCGCCGCAGCACCTCGGGTCTGCGCGAGTCCCGTTCCACATCGGCCCGCGCGGCCAGCGCCATGTCCAGCTCGAGACGCCAGTTCACCTGGTGGTCCAGTGCCGCCTCGGCGACGACGCCCTTGCGGGTGCCGGCGACATAGGCGGTGGAGATGTGCACCACGTGCGGCGAGCCGATCAGCGCCTCATACAGTGTCGCCACACCCGAGACGTTGGTACGGAAGGCCTCGTCTATCGGGGGGTCGAAGGACACCGTCGAGGCACCGTGGATCACCACGTCGAGGTCGGCTGGCAGTGCGGCCGTGTCGAGGTCACCCTCGATGACGCTGACCCGCTCGCGCACCACCCGCGCCAACTCATCGGCCCTGAGGCGCTCACTCAACTGGCGAAATACGGTTTTGCGCAGCAACGCGCTGAGTCGCTCAGTGGCCCCGCGCTCGCCCCGGGATCGGATCAGCACCGACACCCGGGTATCCGGATAGCTCGACAGCAACCTCTCCAAGGTCGCCTGCCCCAGGAATCCGGTGGCGCCGGTGAGCAGCACATGCGCTCCGGCGAGCTCATTCATGCGGCTACCCCGTTTGTGAGTGGCATATGGTGGCTATGACTTGCTATAACGCTGTTTGGCACTCATGAGCGTAGGCGGCCTTAGCCGCGTCGCACACTCGTCGTACTGGCCAGCCCAGTGCCTGGGCGATCCGCTCGGCGTCGGCAAGCTCTGGCTTGGCGGTCTGGTGCCCTCCCGGCCCGATGGCGACCTTGACGGTGATCTGGTGCTCGTCGCCGGGCGGCCCGACCGGCACCTGGACCGCGGTCCGCGGCAGCGTGGCACGCTGCCAGGAAGTCCACCGCACGCCCAGCGTGGTGCTGTGCCGGAACACCGCGTCCACCACCGCCGGGCGGATCTGCTCAGTGCACAGTGCGGTGAGCACCTGCCCGGGCCTGCCGTGGCGACCGATGGAGGCGGTGGTCCAGCAGTCCCAGGCACCCGCTGCCCGGACGGCACGCAGCACGTCCGGCCACAATTCCGGCTCGAGATCATCAACGGTCGTCTCGACCACCGTGACCGCCTGCCCAAGGTTCGGCACCGGCGTGGGCTCGGTGCCTTGGCCGAGCACCAGCCGGGTGATGTTGGGTCGGTCCGGGCTGTCGCGCGCTCCTGCGCCGCTGCCGACCGCGTCGATCGTCATCGGCGGCAGCGGGCCCGGTGTGGCAAGCACCGCGACCAACGCCGCTCCTGTGGGAGTAGTGCGCTCCCCGGCCAGCTCTCCACCAGTCAGTGCCAGACCGCGGTCGGCCACGATCTTCAGCACAGCCGGTGCGGGCACCGGGATGGTGCCGTGCGCACTGCGCGCCGTCCCACTGCCGGCCGCCAGTGCCGAGCATGCGACCAAGGCATCGCCGGCCAGCAGGCCGAGCTGCTCGGCGGCGACTGCGGTGCCGACCACATCTGCCAGCGCGTCGGCCGCGCCCACCTCGTGAAAATGCACCGCCTCGACGGATATGCCGTGCACCGCGGCCTCTGCGTCGGCGAGTAGCCGGAAGGTGTCGCCGGCGATCCGGGTTGCCGCGGTACTCAGTTGAGCAGCCGTGATCAACGCGAGCACCTCCGCCA
>JBHELN010000021.1:0-20688 GCA_046263115.1 Pseudonocardiaceae bacterium
GCTCAACCACGGTACCGGTCGATCCACCCGGCGTAGCGCGTACCCAGAATCGGCGCCGCTTGACCACCAGTGACAGTCCGAGTCCACCAAGCACCAGTACCGCGAAAGCGAGAACGTAGGGCTGCGCCGGGTCGTAGGAGACCTGCAGCGACACGAACCGGGTCACCCCGTCGAAGCGCACCATGGTGCGGTCGGGCAGGGTGAGCTGCTCGCCCGGACGCAGGTTGCTGCGCGCCACCTGCTTCAAGCGTCCAGAGTCCACCATGGACTGGTCGATCGAGAAGATGGACTGGCCACGACCGGAGTTGTTGCCCAGATCACCCTTGAGCACGTCGATCGCCACGGCCGGATCGAGCGCGTCCGGGAAGCTGGACGACAACAGCGAACCGCGAAACGCCGCGGTGGGCGCGAACAACCCGGTGATCGCGAGCTGGCGGGTACGCCGTGCCTCGTCGTCGGTGACCCCCGGCGGGTCGAATTTGGTCGTCCCCTCAGACAGCATGGTGCCCACATCCACCGGTGCCCATTGCACGACGGAGCTGCGCTGCTGCCCGTCCGGGAAGGTCACGGTGAACCCGGGCGCGTAGCCGTTACCAATCAGGTAAACCCGGGTGCCTCCCATCCGGAGCGGATCGTTGACCCGCAGCGGGTAGGGATGCCAGGTGCCGGTGGCAAGATCGTCCGGACCCTGGTAGGACAGCGCGGCGCGGAAGTCCTGCGCCTCGCCGGTGGGCAAGTACGTCGGGGTGAAGCCGTTGACTTGCACGCAGAACGGGGTCAGCGCGGTGCCGTCGACGGATCGCCCGGGACTGAACGAGTCGTAGGCCAGCGGGCCGGAGTTGCAGAACTGCGAGCCGTTGGCGAGCACGATCACCTGGCCCTGATAGCCGACCAGCTTGCCGATCGCGAAGGACACCAACAGCCCGAGCAGGGCCACGTGAAAGACGAGGTTGCCGGCTTCCCGCAGGTATCCTCGTTCGGCGGAGATCGTCCGGGCACCGGCGGGCTCGTCGCGCACGGCGATGCGCCAGCCGCGCAGCCGCCGCTGCGCAGCCGCAATGACCTCGTCGGCGGGGACGTCGGATTCGCCGCGGGCATGGTGCGGCAGCCGGCCCAAATTCCGGGGAGTGGCGACGGGAGCCTTGCGCAGCTGCCGGGCGTACTCAAGGCTACGCGGCAGCACGCAGCCGATCAGCGACACGAACAGCAGCAGGTAGATCGCCGCGAACCAGGGACTGGCGAACACGTCAAAGAACCCGAGGCGGTCCAGCACGGGCGCCAGGATGGGATGCTGCGCCTGGTAGCTGCGCACGCGCTGGGGGTTCAGCGAGTACTGCGGCAGTAACGCTCCCGGCAGCGCGGCCACGGCCAGCAGGAACAGCAACATCAGCGCGGTGCGCATGCTGGTCAGCCCGCGCCAGGTGTTGCGCACCACGGCCGTGACGGAGTTCGCTTGCGTCATCCAGATCCCTGGGTCATCTAGATCGGCGTCTCGAACCCGGCGACCGGCCCGCGAAGGATCGCGATGAGCTCCGCCCACAACCCAGTGACCAGCAGCAGGCCCACCACGACGAGCAGCGCCCCGCCCGCCAGCTGCACCCCGCGCGTGTGTGCGCGTAACCACGCCACCGCGCGTACGGCACGCCGGGCTCCCCACGCCAATAGCAGGAACGGTATGCCCAACCCAAGGCAGTAGGCGATCACCAGCAGCACTCCCCGCGCCAGCCCACCGCCAGGGGTGCCGACGGCCAGCGCGATCACCCCGGCGAGGGTTGGCCCAAGGCACGGCGTCCAACCCAGCCCGAACACCGCGCCCAACACCGGGGCACCGAGCAGGTGGCGGGGGCCCAGGCCCGGTCGAGGATGGATCCGCAGATCGCGCTGCAACGACGGGACCAGGCCGACGAACACCAGGCCCATCGCGATGGTGATCACACCGCCGACCCGTTGCAGGACGATCTCGTTCAGCGAGAGCCGGTCCGCGATGCCCAGAACCGTCACCACGCTCGCGGTGAACACCACGGAGAAGCCCAACACGAACAGGGCGACTGCGCCCACCACCCGACCGCGGCTGCGGCCGTTACCCTCGGCGCCGACTAGCCCGGTGAGATACGCGAGGTATCCGGGCACCAGCGGGACCACACACGGCGAGGCGAAACTCACCGCGCCGGCCAGCACCGCCAATCCGGTCGCCAGCAGGAGCGGCCCGGACACGGCGACCCCCGTGAGCCCCACATCGCTCAGCGTAGGCCGCGGTAGCCCTTCAAGTACTGCCAACCCCTGCTGGGCAAGCTCTCAACGGCTACCAACGTCGCTCCGTGGTTGGTCGACCGCCGAGCACAACAGGGCACGATACAAAGTGCAGCAAGGCACTGCACACATGCAGCAAGACACTGCGGAACGTGCAGCAAGGCGCAATACAAGTGCAGGAAGGCACGACACCGCGTGCACGAGAGCGCGACACGCGGGGGCCCGGGGTAAAGCTACCGCTCTGCGGCGACGCGCTGCACCACGGGTTGCAGGTCTTGCGCGTGCAGCGCGTGCAGGAATACCGCCGCGACCCGGTGGTGGCGGTCCAGCACGATGGTGAGCGGCACTACCGAACGCGGGAGTCCGGCGAGCGCAAACAACGTCCGGCCCGGGGGATCAAAGATGGACGGGTAGGTCAGGCCGAAGTCGCGGGCGAAGTCCGCGCCGGCCTGCCGGCTATCCCGCACGTCGATGCCAAGGAACTGCACGCCCTGACCCGCGGTCGCGCCGGCCACCCGAACCAGCTCGGCGGCCTCTGAACGGCACGGACCGCACCACGAGCCCCAGATGTTGAGTACCACCACCCGGTCCGCGTAATGCGCCAGCGACACCGTCGCGCCCGGCTCGGTGAGGCTGTCCCCGGCCAGTTCCCCGACGGTGCCCCGGCTGCCCGGTGGGTCATAGAAGATGTCGGTCTTCCCACCGGGTGAGACAAATTCGAACGTGCCGCCGCGAGCCACCGCATCGCGTCCGGTGGCACAGCCGACCAACAGAACCATTGTTGCGATGGCGAGCAGCAGGTACCTCATACGCCGCTCACCGCTGGCTCGCGATAAACCACCTCAACCAGCGTCTCATCGGCGAACACCAGGCTGGTCAACGACGCCAGCGCGCATTGCCTGCGCCGCGGGTCGTGCCAGAGCCGCCGCTGGTCCAGATGCCGGCGCAGAGTCCAGATCGGCAGCTGATGGGACACGCAGACCGCCTCATGCCCGGCGGCGCGCCGCCGGGCCCGGTGCACGGCGGCAAGCATCCGATCCGCGATCTCCCGGTACGGCTCGCCCCACGACGGCCGGAACGGGTTGCGCAGCTTGGGCCAGGACCGCGGGTCGCGCAGCGCCCCGTCACCCACCGACACCCGGCTGCCCTCGAAAACGTTGCTTGCCTCGATCAACCCCTCGTCGGTGACCACGTCCAAGCCGTGCAGCGCAGCGATGGGCGCCGCCGTCTGCTGGGCCCGCAACAACGGCGAGGAGACCACGTGCACCACATCGTGGTCGTGCAGGTACGCGGCGACCTGTTCTGCCTGCCGGACGCCCAGATCGGAAAGCCCGAAGCCCGGTAGGCGGCCGTAAAGGATCCGCTCGGGGTTGCGCACCTCGCCATGCCGCAGCAGGTGAACCACGGCGCGGCTCATGCCGGCTCCGTAGCGCTCGCCGCGGCCCGGGCGGCGGGTGGCAAGGCCGCGGCGATCACCTCGAAGGCCTCGTCATCCAGCGCCGACGAGACGAACCAGGCCTCGAATGCGCTCGGCGGTGGGTAAACGCCGCGCTCGAGCAGGGCGTGGAACAGCGCCGGGAAACGCCAGGTCTCGGTGGCCTGCACCCCCGCGTAGTCCCGCACCGGCCCGGTAGCGGTGAACAGCACGCTGAGCAGCGAGCCCGCAGTCTGTACGTGGTGCGGCACGCCCGCGACGGCCAGCGCGTCGTTCAGCAGCGCGTCCAACCGGGCCGCCGCAGCGTCCAGGCGGGTATAGACCTCTCGATCCGCGGCCCGCAGGGTGGCCAACCCGGCAGCCACGGCCACCGGATTACCGGACAGCGTGCCCGCCTGGTACACCGGCCCGGCCGGCGCCAGGTAGGCCATGTGCTGGGCAGAGCCACCGAATGCGGCCGCCGGCAGCCCGCCGGACATCACCTTGCCGAACGTGTAAAGGTCCGCCGGCACCTGCTCGAGCCCGAACCAGCCGGCGGCCGAGACCCGGAACCCGGTCATCACCTCGTCCAGGATCAGCAGTGCACCGTGCGCGTGGCACAGCCGGCGCAGTGCGGCGTTGAAACCCGGATCGGGCGGCACCGCGCCCATGTTCCCGGCGGCCGCTTCGGCGATAACCGCGGCGATCTCGGCACCCCGGTCGGCGAACAGCGCGCCGACGGCATCCAGATCGTTGTAGGGCAGCACGATCGTGTCCGCGGCCTGCGCTCCGGTGACCCCGGGACTGCTGGGCAGCCCGAAGGTGGCCACCCCGGAGCCGGCGGCGACCAGCAACGCGTCGACATGCCCGTGGTAGTGCCCGGCGAACTTGACCACCGCCGAGCGCCCGGTGATGCCGCGGGCGAGCCGGATCGCGCTCATCGTCGCCTCGGTGCCGGAGTTGACCAGGCGGACCTGCTCGACCGGTTCGACTCGGCGCACGATCTCTTCGGCGAGCTCGATCTCCCCGGCGGTCGGAGTGCCGAACGACAAGCCCTGCGTGGCGGCAGCGCGAACCGCATCGACCACCACGGGGTGGGCGTGGCCCAGGATCATCGGCCCCCAGGACGAGACGAGATCGACGTAGCGGTTTCCGTCGGCATCCCACAGGTATGGCCCCGCTGCGCGGACCATGAATCGCGGCGTACCGCCGACCGCGCGAAACGCCCGCACCGGGGAGTTCACCCCTCCGGGGATCACAGCGCTGGCCCGCTCGAACAGCCGGGCCGACTCGGTGGCCCTCACGTCCGTAGCAGACGGGTGGTGGTCTGAACGGAGCCGATCAACCTGTGCCAGCTGAGAGCCAAGGTTTCAGTACCGGACACGATGTCCCCCAACCAGCATCGGGCACGGGCGCGCGGGGGTGTCGCGGTATTGGTAGCGAAGATCAGTTGGTTGACGGCGAGCAGTTGGTTGACGGCGAGCAGGGTCACTTGCCGGGCTCAGGTATCCGCAGGTCCCGTCGTGCTCCCAGCCGGCCGGCGGTCTGTCGATCCTCGCGACGCCGGCGCCAGGATGCATCCGCACGGTGAACGGCCTGACCGGATAGCGGCGCGCAGGTGGGTTCTCGGCAGTCGTGCGCACCCAGTCATCGTATCCATCACCTGCTGTGCTGTCGTGAGGCCTCGCTCATCACCCGCCGTCCGGCGTCCAGAAGCAAGAGCCCGGCCAGCGTGACCGCGCCCGTGGCGGCCGCCCACCAGCGGCCCTCGACCCGGTTCATGGCGACGCCACGGCGCACCGTCACGATCACACCACGGTGCCACCACCACCATGCCAACCCCACCAGCACCAGCGCGATGACCACATCGACCACGGCCGCGGCGAGCACTAGCGGGCGTCGGCGGGGCGGCGTGGGGAACTCCACCCTCGAACCCTGCCATGACGCCTCCGGCAGGTAGTCGGCGGGGACTGTCGGTGGTCGCTGCAATGGGTTCTGCCCGGCGGCTACTCGACGCGTGCAGCCGTCACAGAGCGGGGCGGCGCGGGCGGAACCAGTCGTTCGCCGACCGCTGGAACATCATCCCGATCCCCCCGACGACCAGCAGAAGCTGGAACAGCGCCTGGAGCGGGGTGACCACGGGACCGATCAAGAACAGCACGCTCAGGCTGCCGACCACGGTCAGCACCACCCGCGCCCAGTTATGTCCCCCGCGCATGAGTACGGCAGAGCTGACGCCGCCCGCGACGAAGAGCAGACCGAGCACCACTACGCCCACCACGACCACGGTCGCAAGACTGTCGATCATCGACCGTTCCATGCCCGGGTATTGGGCGACCACCGCGTTGATCGCGTCTGCCCGGTTCCGGTCACGCTGGACGAACCCGACCGCGGTGTTGATCGCGCCGATCGTCAGGTAGGTGATCCAGAGCCAGAAGGAGATGTCCACACTGTTCGGTCGGGGTCCCCGAGGCCCAGGTGGGTCGGAGGGCGGCTGGATCGTCGTCATGGTCTGCCCCAGTCTTGGGTCGGAAGTCAGGTCAGCGCAACCAGCCCGCGGCCTGCACCGCCCAGTACGTCAGCACCAGATCGGCGCCAGCCCTGCGAATCGAGGTCAGCGTCTCCAGGACAGCGCGGCGCCGGTCCAGCCAGCCACGGGCTGCCGCCGCCTCGACCATCGAGTACTCGCCAGAAACCTGGTACGCGGCAACCGGCACGTCGGAGACCTCGGCCACCGCACGGAGCACGTCCAGGTAGGACAGTGCGGGCTTGACCATCACGATGTCGGCGCCCTCGGCAACGTCGAGTGCCGCCTCGCGCAGCGCCTCCCGGGCATTGGCCGGGTCCTGCTGGTATGTCAGGCGGTCGCCGCGTAAAGCCGACTCCACCGCGTCCCGGAACGGTCCGTAGAACGCTGAGGCGTACTTGGCGCTGTAGGCCAGGATCCCAGCATTGTGGTAGCCGGCGTCGTCCAAGGCAGCCCGGATCACGCCGACCTGCCCGTCCATCATCCCGCTGGGCCCGACCACGTGCGCGCCGGCCTGCACCTGCGCGACGGCCATTCGCGCGTACACCGCCAGCGTCGCGTCGTTATCCACCCGACCTGCCTCGTCCAGCAAACCGCAGTGGCCGTGATCGGTGAACTCGTCCAGGCAGGTGTCAGCCATGATCACGATGTCGTCGCCGACCTCGGCGCGCACGTCACGCAATGCCGTGTTGAGCACACCGTCCGGGTCGATTCCCCCCGAGCCGGTTGAGTCTCGGGTGGCAGGCACGCCAAACAGCATGATCCCGCCCAGTCCGACCGCGACCGCCTCGGCCGCGGCCTTGCGCAGCGAGTCCCGGGAGTGCTGGACGACACCGGGCATGGACGGGATCGGAACCGGCTCCCGGGCGCCTTCCTTGACGAACACCGGAAGCACCAGCTGCCGCGCCGCCACCGAGGTCTCCCGCACCAGCCCCCGCATCGCCGCCGTGCCCCGCAACCTCCTCGGCCGGCTGGTCGGGTACATCACGTTCCTACTCAATCGACTTCTGGATGCGGACTGCGGTTTTCAGACCCCGCAGAACGGCAGTCTGCATCCAGAGTGCGGGAAAATGGGGGCTAACGACGGCGGGTTTTTGCTTTGCGGGGTGGGGGCAGGGCGCCGGCGGCGCGGAGCTGGGCGGCGTGGTCAGCTAGGGCGTCGACCAGGGCGCCGACCTGGGCTACCTCTGGCTGAACATCGACCCGGAGGCCGAACTCGACCGCAGTCTCCGCAGTGGCCGGGCCGATGCAGGCGACGATCGTTCTGGCATGCGGTTTGCCGGCGATACCGACCAGGTTGCGCACCGTGGATGAGGACGTGAAGCACACCGCGTCGAATCCACCCGTTTTGATCATCTCGCGGGTCTCGGCGGGGGGTGGGGCGGCCCGCACCGTGCGGTAGGCCGTCACATCGTCGATCTCCCAGCCTCGCTCGCGCAACCCGGCGGCCAGTGTCTCGGTGGCGATGTCCGCACGCGGCAACAGCACGCGGTCCACCGGGTCCAGGATGTCGTCGAACGGCGGGAAGTCGGCCAGCAGGCCCTCGGACGACTGATCGCCTGACGGCAGCAACTCTGGAACGATCCCCATCGAGCGCACCCGCTCCGCGGTGGCCTCCCCCACGCAGGCGATCTTCACCCCAGCGAAGGCGCGCGCATCCAGCCCGAACTCGGCGAACTTGTCCCACACCGCACGGACGGCGTTGGTGGAGGTGAACACCACCCACTGGTAGCGACCGTCGACCAGGCCCTTGACCGCGCGCTCCATCTGCGCCGGGGACCGCGGCGGCTCCACCGAGATGGTCGGGACTTCCACCGGCACCGCCCCATGCACCGCGAGCCGCTCGCTCATCACTCCGGCCTGCTCCTTGGTCCGTGGCACCAGGACCTTCCAGCCGTAGAGCGCGCGAGACTCCCACCAGGACAGCTTCGTACGCTGCCCGACCACAGCGCCGACGGTGACCACGAGCGGACCGGTGAGCTCGCCGGCCTCACTGCCCAGTGACGCCAGAGTGGTCTCGACCGTGTGCTGAGTGGGCATGGTGCCCGCAGCGGTGATCGCAACCGGAGTCTGCGGAGCCAAGCCGTGTTCGACCAGCGCCGCGGCCGCCTCGGCCAGATGCGACGCGGTGGCGTGCAACACCAGCGGGCCCGGCACCGCCGCCAGCGCCGCCCAATCAACACCGGCGCGCACGTCCGCCTCGGTGTGTCCAGAGCCCAACGGCACCCCGGCGAAGGCCGGCACCGCGGTGCCCGCGGGCACTCCGGGCACCACTTCGAAGGGCACTGCGGTGCGGGCCACCGCTTGTGCCTCAACGACCACGGCGTCTGCGGTGAGCGGATCCCCGGCGACCAAGCGCACCACTACCCGGCCACCCTTCGCCTCAGCGATCAGGTCCTTGGCGACCTCGGCGGGTTCCCCCACCGCAGGGCGGACTTCAGCATCCGCGGCCGCCCCGACGTACACGTCGGTGGGTACGTCGGGGTCGGTCACCAGCAGGTGGGCGCAACTCAGCAGGTGCTGCGCTCGCACGGTGAGCATTCCGGCACCGCCGGGACCGGCGCCGACGAAGGCGATCCGTCCGATGGTCTTGCAGACACGGCTCATTTACGTACTCGTTTCACACTCAGGCCGACGGACCCGGTCGGCGCGGCGCTGGGCTGACCACCCAGTCACCCAGCGCGCCGCCAGCCAGGTCCAGCAACTCGGCCGCAACCTGGCGGCCGACGTTCTCGGCATCGGTCAGCTTCCCGAAGGAATGAGGCCCACACGAAAGAGACGCACCGGAATACGGCGCAATGGCGGATGACCGGACCAGGTCATCATCCGTCGTCGCTGCGACTCCCCGCAGATACAGCCGCAGCACGACCCGTCCGTCATCGTCCAAGTCCTCGACGACATCGGCGAGTGCACCGACCGCGGCGCCGCAGTCGCCCCCGACCGCGGCAAGCAACGCCCGCTCAGCAGTGACCGCAGCACGCGAAGGGGCATCATCAAGCAGCGACCCCAGCAAGTGCTCGGTGTCCAGGTCGTTGACCCGGCACTCACATGCCAGTGCTCCCTGCCCGGGCGCGGGCAACATCTGTAACGGGTCGAGGAGCTCGGTGGCTTCATTGAGCCGGCCGAGGCGGGCCAGCCCGGCAGCAGCAATCACCACTGCGTCACACTCACCGTCGACGACCCGACGGATCCGCGAGTCGACGTTGCCACGGATCGGTACTACGTGCAGTCCCAGGCCCAGCGCCCGCAGTTGGCTGCCGCGCCGCGCCGACCCGGTGCCGACCGTCGCGCCGGGCGGCAACTCGCCCAACACCATGCCGTCCCGAGCCACCAATGCATCGCGCGGGTCAGCCCGCTGCGGGACGGCGGCGACGACCACTCGGGGATCCGCCCCGATCGGCAGGTCCTTGTAGGAGTGCACCGCCACGTCGACCTGGCCCGCTACCAGGGCGGCGCGCAACGCCGAATAGGCGTCGCCGTCAGCCTGCACCGCTACCACCCGCGCCGCGACCCCGGCCGCATCCAGCTGCTGTAACACCCACTCGGTCTGGGCGAGTGCCAGTGCACTGCCTCGAGTCCCCAGGTTCAGCACCGTCATCACGAGCTCCCCGACAAGTCAGCGGCCGACGCCGGACGGATGGGCGCTGCAATCGCGGCAGCGGTCTGCGGGTCGAGTTCGAACAACTCTCGCAAGGCGTCTGCGTAGGCCTCGCCACCGCCGGCCTCGGCGAGCTGCTTGACTCGCACAGTGGGGGCGTGCAGCAGCTTGTCCACCACGCGATGCACGGTCCGGGACAGCTCATCGCGTACCGCGGTATCGAGTCCGGGTAACCGGCCCTCCAAGCGCAACAGCTCCGCGTCCACCACCTCAGCAGCTCGCTTACGCAACGCGGCCACCGTCGGCGTGACCTCTGCGGCACGTTGAGCCGCCAGGTAGTCGCGCACTTCTTGGGCGATCAGACCGTGCGCCGCGCTGACCGCACTGGATCCCGAGCTCTGGTTCTCAAGGCGCTGTGCCACCGTATTGAGATCCAGCAAGGTGACACCGGGCACCTCTCCCACCCCGGGCTCGACGTTGCGGGGTAGCCCGAGATCGCACACCACCAGCGGGTTACGGCGGGCGGCTGCGACCCCGGAAATCTGGTCCACGCTCAGCACTGCCCCCGTGGCACCGGTGCAACACATCACCAGGTCCACCTCGGCCAGCACACCGGTCACACCATCCAGCCCCACGGCCCGAGCAGGCGTTCCGTCGGCCTCGCACAGCGCGGCCAACCGCTGCGCGCTGAGCTGGGTACGGTTCGCCAGCACGACCTCGCCCACCCGGGCCTGGCGCAGCGCAGCGGCTGCCAGACCACCCATAGAGCCGGCGCCGAGCACCAGCACCCGCCGGCCTGCCAGCGTCCGACCATCTGCTGCGGTGAACTCGGCCGCCACCGCAGCAAGCGCTTCGGTCACCACCGATGCGCCGGCAGCATCGATGCCGGTCTCGGCGTGCACCCGCTTGCCGACCCGCAGCGCCTGCTGAACCACCTCGTGCAAAGTCCGGCCGACGCTGCCCGCCTGCTCGGCCCCCGCGTAGGCGCTGCGCAGTTGACCGAGAATCTGCGGCTCCCCGACCACCATCGAGTCGAGGCCCGCCGCCACCGAGAACAAGTGCTCCACACCAGCCGCGGCGTAGTGCACGTACAGGTGATCGGACAGCTCATCCAGCGCAGACGCGGACTGGCTAGCCAGCACGTCGGTGATGTCGGCCAGCCCGCCATGGAAGGCGGTCACCACTGCATAGACCTCGACGCGGTTGCAGGTGGACAGCAGCAGTGCCTCAGCGACGTGCTCACGTTCCAGCAGCTGACCCAGCACTTTGCCGGCGTCCGCAACGGGCACCGCCACCCGCTCCAGCACCTCGACCGGCGCGCTACGGTGGGACAACCCGACGACCACCAGGCTCATCCGGTCACCGCAATCGGATCGGTAACCGGCCTGCGCCCATCCGATCGGCGGGCCTGGTAAAAGGACAAGATCTGCAGTTCCACCGCAAGATCTACCCGGCGTACCTCAACATCTGCGGGTACCTGCAACACCACCGGAGCGAAGTTGAGGATGCACCGGACGCCGCCGGCGACGAGCAGGTCACAGACCCATTGCGCGGCGGCTGCCGGGGTGCAGATCACCCCGATGGTCACTTCCCGCTCAGCGCATACCGCGGGGATGGTATCGACGTGGTCGACGGGTAGCCCGCCAACCGGCACCCCGACCAGGTCCTCATCGAGGTCAAACAGCGCGGTGACCGGGAAACCGCGGTCCGGGAACCCGCCGTAGTTTGCCAGTGCATGGCCGAGGTTGCCGATCCCCACCACCGCGACGCTGTGGTGCCGGGTCAGCCCGAGCAGCTGCTCGATGTGTTCCACCAGCTTCGCGGTGTCGTAGCCGACGCCGCGGGTGCCGTAAGAGCCCACATAGGACAGATCCTTGCGCAGCGTCGCCGAGTTCACCCCGGCCGCACCAGCGAGCTCTTCACTGGACATCGTGGTGACGCCCTGCTCGATCATCGAGGTGAGTACCCGCAGGTAGACCGCGAGGCGACCGACCGCCGCCTCGGGTACGGCGCGAGAAGGCAGGTCGTCCACCGGCGTGCTGTACCGACCGTGCTGATGCACCGTCACGCGTGGCTTCCTCTCGGATCTCACCGGTTTCGCCGGCGGCAAACCGGGTCTGAACTAGGCACCGCTGTCTTGTCAGGCGTTCACGGTAGCCGTTTGTGAACGCAGGAACAAAGTTGCGATCTTTCCCAGATCCCCGGTACGCGTTAGGGGCGGCTGATGCGCAGGGCCGCCCCGACGCGTACCGGTAATCGCTGCGCCCACCGACGCCTGTGTAACTAGGTGGCCGGCGGCGTGAGCACCGACGACATGACTAACAGGGTGGCGTTCTTGGTCGGGATGTCGCCGCACAACACCTGCGCACCGCTCACGGTGGGAGCCGGTGGCGCGCCACTGATGTTGATCTTAGCGCCCTCCAGGGTCTGCACCGTGCCAGCCTGGACCGAGCCCGCAGCGTCATAGCGCTGGCCGACCACGGGTACTTGACGGTGGTCTTGGCCAGCTTGCTGTCCGGCGAGGCCGCATCCGGCGCGGTGGTCAGCTGGTTCACCGTGCCCCGGTTCTGGGCATCGAGTTGTGGAAAGCCGCGGAGCCGGAGTCTTGCTTGGGAACCTGGTCGCAGGCCGGCCCGAAGATGTCACTGATCCGGGTGACACCGTTCAGCAGCCTCCGCCGATCCGATATCCACCTGGCGGAAGACGAATAGCGGCTTCCACAAACGAATACCTGGTGACCTATACGCAATCGACGAACGCTACACCGAAACGCTATATTAAATTGTGATGACACATAAGCCAGGGGCGGCCGCATCAGCGGAGCCGCCCCTGACGAGTAGTAACTGCGTTGCGTTAGGACCCGAAGCTGTACGCCGGGCCCTTACGAAGCAGGCAGTGACAGGACCTGTCCAATCACGAATACAGTGGCATTCTTCGTGGGAATGTTGCCGCACAACACCGTTGCACCATTCACCGTCGGAGCCGCGGCAGTGCCGCCGATCTTTATCTTGGCACCTTCCAGGCTGTCTAGCGTGCCGGCCTGCACGATGCCTGCGGCGTCGTAGCGCTTGCCGACCACGTGGTAGGTCAAGATCTTGGACAGCTTGCTGTTCGGCGATGCCACATCCGGAGCGGTGGTCAGCTCCTTGAGGATGCCCGGGTGCTGGGCCTCCAAAGCCTGGAACGCCGGGTCGGCCGGCGCGAACACGGTTAGATCCGGGGCACTGTTCAGGGTGTCCACCAGGTTGGCGGCGGTCAGGGCCTTCGTCAGAGTGGTCAGCAGCGGGTTGTGGCTGGCCGCGGTGGCCACCGGGTCGTTGACCATGCCCTGCGCCGAGCCAGGGCCCTCCTTGGGTACCTGATCGCAGGCCGGCCCGAAGATATCGCCGATCTTGGTGACGCCACTGCCCGTCGGCGCAGTCGCCTCGGAGCTGGGCGTAGCCGGCTCGCTGGCCGGCGCGGAAGCTTGATTCCCGGTAGCCGGCGCCTCCGAATTGCTACATGCGCCCAGCACGACGGTCAGCGCTGCCATGGCGCCGACCGCGGCCAGCCGCTGGATCTTCCTCAACTCGATCTCAACTCCTCATCGCAGAAACCCGGCTTGTCCGGGCCTCACGGCTAATTCTTCGGTAATCAGCGAGTTCCGGTGCACCGCTGCAGATTACGAATGGGACACATCTTCGCTGTACTGCGCGTGTCCTCATTGGACGGTGAACCGTACCGAGTGCCATCCGGTGGCGCCGTCGGGGATGGGTGCGGCCCGATCAGCAGTCTGGGTGTATCCGCTTTTGTCCGTTGCGCGGACTTCAGCCACGTGGGCGCCCCGCGCCCACCGGCCCCGCAGCCGGAACATCCGCCAAGTGTCCACGCTGACTTCGACTGACAACTCGGCAGGTCGCTACTCACCGTGGTCGATGCGTACCTCGACTTTGTCGATGCCTCTGGTCTGCGCCCAGGCGACGCCGGTGATCGGCGTGTCGGGGCTGACCCGTTCGAATGGCCCGGGACTGTCGATCCGAGACATCGTCTTGATCAGGGCTCGCCGGGCCCAACCCCGCTGCAACCAGTACGCCTGCCGCGCCTGGAATGTGGTCAGCTCCAGGTCAGTGATCCACTTGGTGGCGGACACGAAACCGTACAGCCCGGGGACCACCATCCGGACCGGGAATCCGTGCTCGATGGGCAGCGGCTCGCCGTTCATGCCGATCACCAGCATGGCCTTGCCGGCCGGATCGGTGAGCGCAACGGTCGGCGTGCCACAGGTCCACCCGTCGACGCTCGTGGTGAACGCCTGGTCGGCGCCGCGCTGCACACCCGCGTCGGCGAGGATGTCCGCAACCAGTACGCCGGTGAAATTCGCGGTGGAGATGTATGGCCCGCCGATCTCGTTCGATACGCACGTCATCGTCAGGGGGCGTTCGATCAGCCTCCGCGACGTCAGGTCTGAGAAGGACAGCGTGGTCTCGCGGTCGACCATCCCGTGGATACGCAGCCGCCAGTCCTCGGCGCGCAGCCGTGGCAGCGTGAGATTGACGTCCACCCGGTAGAAGTCCCGGTTCGGGGTGATGAAGGTCGGCGAGCCGTCGGTGGCGAAGTCCGCCCCGCGCGGGATCGGCGGCGCGGGCACCGTCGGCACGATCCGTCCGACCGCCTGGCGAGAAACTTCAACACCACTGCGCCTCGCCACCAGCTGACCACCGGCCGCGGCGATCCCGGCGCCCGCGGCGACCACTGCCGAGCCGGCTAGCAAGGCGCGGCGGGGAATTCGCGCCGAGCCGTCCCTGGTTTCCGAATAACTCAGCCGGGCCAGGCGGTGCAGGGCCGCAAACGTGCTCGCACTGGTGATCAGCGCAGCTAGTGGGGCGAGTACGTCGAACGACCCTGCGGTGGGACGGGACAGCACCGCGACGCCGGCGATCACGCCGAGCACCGCGATGAGCGCCAGCCCCGGGGTGCGGGACCGCCGGGATATCAGCCCGGCGGCAACACCGATCACTGCGATCACTACGGCCATGCCCGACAGCAGGACGGCCTTGTCGTAGTTGCCGAAGGCGCGGACCGCGAAGTCCTTCAGCCAGGTCGGGGTGAGGTCTATCGCGCCGCTGCCCACGGCGAGCAACGGCGAGGCGCTCGGCGAGATGAAAGCGCCCACCAGGTGCCCCGCCGCCAACCCCGCGGCCATCGACAGCAGGCCGACCGTAGCCGCCGCTGGGGAGGTAATCGGGGCGGGTAACCGGCTCGATGTCATGACTGCCCGTTCGTGTACGACCGTCACCAGGTTCAATCACCAGATCGCATCGTGACGGTGCTTACCCGCCCAGCGCAGCCCGTAAGCGGTGCTCCTGCACCGTCCAGAACCCGTGTTCGCGCCCGTCTACGAGGATCACCGGCACCCGATCGCCGTACTCGGCCCGCAGTTCGGGATCGGCATCCACGTCGGTGGTGTGCCACGGCACGTCCAGCTCGGTGCAGATGCGGGAGATATCCTCCTGGGCCGCTGCACAGGCATGGCACTGGGCCCGTACCAGCAGGGTCACCTCATGGTGCATCTGACCAGCCTGCCACCTCGGCATCCGGACCGCGCCGGCCGGGATCGCTCGCGGTAGTTCAGTCGCAGCATGTGACCTTTTACACCAGTTACCTACTGTGCGAAGCCTAGGAGGTGCATCCCGTAGCGTGTCGCCGTCGTATGCTTCCGCACGCCTCAGCCGAGGAGATGACCCAAACGGTCCGCACGAGCGATCGAGGAGTGGCTGATGCCGCAACCGAGATGGTCCTCAGAACTCCGGGGCCGACCCGCGATGGGCCGCCGTCGAACGTTCAACCTGATCGCGTGAAGTTCGCCCGCCCCAACACACCGATCCCGGATCGGAGCGCATCAGGCCCGAGCGCTACGAACCTTGATCAGGTCGCGGGGAGTGCCAGCACTGCCGAGCCCGCCGCCGCAGAGGTCGACACCGCGGCGTGGGAACTCGTGGCAGCCGCCCAGCAGGGCGACCAGGCTGCCTTCGGGCAGCTTTACGACCGGTACGTCGATGTGGTCTTTCGGTTCATCCTGTTCCGGGTCGGTGATCGCCCGCTGGCTGAAGACCTCACCAGCGAGACCTTCCTGCGTGCGCTGCGGCGGATCTCCTCGGTGAGTTATCAGGGCCGCGACGTCGGGGCGTGGTTCGTCACCATCGCGCGTAACCTGGTTCTCGACCACGTCAAGTCCAGCCGGTACCGGCTGGAGATGACCACCGCCGATATTCTCGACTCCAGCGCAGATGACCGCGGCCCCGAGCATGAGGTGGTGGAAGAAGCCACCGCTACCGAGCTCATGCGCTGCGTCGCTCAGCTGGGCCGGGATCAGCAGGAGTGCATCATGCTGCGCTTCATGCAGGGCCTGTCGGTATCGGAGACCGCTGCAGTGATGGGCCGTAACGAGGGCGCGGTCAAGGCGCTGCAACATCGCGCGGTTCGCAGGCTGGCGCAGCTGTTGCCAGAGGGACTGCGATGACTATCACATTCACCCCGCCTGCTTGGGGCCTGGGCGTAACTACCGGCAAGACCGCTCGTTGCTCCCAGGGACATGGCCCCAGGGCCCGAAGGCGGTGAGGACGACGCGCACATCCGGGGGACGACCCAGCGACGGTCAAGAGCATGAAGCTTTCGCCCGTGCTGTAGATAATGGCATGCGCGATGTCTCCGACCTTGCCTTGCACCAGGAACTCGCCATCGCCGCGACGTTGCGCCAGGTAGGCACCAGCGTCGGTCCCACTCTGAGCGAGCGGGATCGGATGCGTCGACGTGTGATGGCGGAATTCCATTCCGTGGTCCACGAAGGCAACAGCCCGGTGCTGCCGATGCGGGTCTCCACCCGGCGGCGGTGGATTCCCGATCAAACTCGGGGGCGGCTGGTGGTGGCCGCGGCGGCGGCGTTGTGCCTGTTGATGTCGCTGTCGGGCATGAGCCTGTTGCTGTCCCGCGACGCGGTACCCGGGGACGCGCTGTACACCTTCAAGCGCACCGCCGAGTCTGCTGAACTCGGACTAACCTTCGGTGATCAGCCCAAGGCCCTCAAGCACCTGGAATTCGCCAGCGCACGGGTCAACGAGATCGAGATCATGGCGGATCAAGCCGACTCCGCTGGTAACTGGTCCGCAGGGCAGGCCAAGTTCCTTCGGGCGCTCGACGATTTCGACTCGGACGCCACCGCGGGCTCCCGGCTGCTCACCGGGCTTGCACTCAGTGGTCAGCCCAACAGCCTGGCCGCCTTGCGGGGTTGGGCCGAGCAGCAGAAGACTCGACTGAGCGCTGTCCGGGCCGCATTGGCGCTGCCGACCAGTGCCCGGATGGACAGTACGCTGGCCTTGTTGGATCGGATCATCCTCCGGACTTCCGCCCTGAGCCACCGATCCGACTGTGTCACCATCACCACCGGTACCCGCGACGACTTGGGCCTGCTACCTGCTCGGGACGCCTGCAAGCCAGTCCCGGTAGACGGCGCGGTCGCCGCGACCCCGCTGCCAAACGTTCCGATCCCGCCTCCAGCGAGCCCGTCCACCCAGGTCACACCGCCCAACCTGGTGCTACGTCCCCCTGCGGCGAACGCGGTTCCGGTGCCCACTCAGGCGGGCGCGAACGGTGGCCCCAAGCTGCCCTCGACCCGGAATCCAGGCAGCGTGCTACCAAACCCGAACCAGCCGGGATCCGAGCGGTTGCAACCGGAGCCGTGGCGGCCCTTGCCCGGTCACGACTCCCCGAAGCCCACCGCGCCACTACCACCATGGATTTTGCAGCCGCGCCTCCTGCCTCCTGGATAGGCTGTCAACGCCTGTCCACCTCAGGGATATCGATTAGATCCGTATTGTTTGGTTGCTCAGCAGTAGCCGTCAGGGCAATCTAGTGATCGCCTTCCGTTCGAGCCTTGAGCGGAATTGATGAGGAAGGACCAGCAACTCCGATATCAGGGCAGGATCCCGTGTCACGACAGTGCCATCAGGACATCCGAAGTGAGAAAGCCGCCTTGGACGTCCTTACCGGGGAAGCCGCCGCAGAATCAGCTCTCGTTGACGTCGTTACGGCTGGCGTCACTACGGCTGGCGTCGAAGCGGATCTCAGCGCAGCCGCCTTCTTTGATGTCGACAACACCATGATGCGGGGCGCGTCGTTCTTTTACTTCGCGCAAGGTTTAGCGGCGCGGAACTTCTTCCCCGCCGGGGAGCTCACCCCGTATGCCTGGCAGCAGTTGAAGTTCAGAGTGGTCGGTAAAGAACTCAGTGCTGCTCAGATCCGCACTAGCCGCGAGCAGGCCCTCTCATTCGTGGCGGGCAGATCTACCCGGCAATTCGTCGACGTCGGTGAGGAAATTTACGACGAGTTGATGGCTGGCCGCATCTGGTCTGGAACGCTGGCGTTGGCCCAAATGCACCTTGCGGCCGGCCAGCGGGTATGGCTGGTCACCGCGACTCCGGTGGAACTGGCCACCATCATTGCCCGCCGGCTCGGGCTCACCGGTGCTCTGGGCACAGTGGCGGAGACCCTCGATGGGGTATACACCGGCCGGCTAGTGGGCGACATCCTGCACGGAGCCGCCAAGGCGCAAGCTGTGCGCGCTCTGGCTGTCAGCGAGGGACTAGACCTACATCGCTGCACCGCCTACTCCGACTCAGCCAACGACATTCCAATGCTTTCGGTGGTCGGCACCGCCGTTGCGGTGAACCCCGATCCCGGTCTTCGAGAGGTCGCCCGTGTGCGCGGCTGGGAGATCCACGACTTCCGGGTCGGCCGCCGAGTCGCGAAAATCGGCGTACCCTCTGCGCTCGGCCTCGGAATGGCGGCCGGCGCGGTCGCCGCGGGCCTCGCCTACCACCGCCGCCCCCGCGACTGACCCACCCCCACCTCGGTGTGTCGTGCCCTCCCCCTCGGTGTGTCGCTGCGCCCATCCGCTGGGGTGGCCGCCGCGGACAGGGCGGTGTAGGCGGCGACCGTGGACGCCTCCCTCAACCGGCGCAGGGTCGCCATCCGCCGCTCACCAATGACCCGACCACCGCGGTGAACACACCCCCCACCGCGCCGATCCCATCACGACTGGGGCTGTAGAAGAGTGAAGTAACACGCGCGGCGCCCCGTTGCAGTCCGAGGACCCGCCGCTGGCCCTCCGACCAGGTTGCCTCATCCAATCCCCCCGCCAGACGCCCCGAGCGCTGCCGGATGCTTGGATCCGCCGAGGATCGAGCGACACGCGTCCATGCCACAACATGACGAGCTCTGAGCCCCACCACAGCGGCATAGCGAGCCGGGCGTGCAACCCGCCCCCACGGCCGCCCAGTCGAGCACGTGCAACTACTGGACCATCTCCCCGGCACTGAAAAACGGCGATACCGGCGGCCAGTCGCTTGGTGTACGCACCGCTGAGCCGAACCCGAATTGATGCCCGGTCTGGGACTTAGCCACAGGCCGTGGGCACGCCACTACAGCGACTGCCGGATCAGGTCGGTCGCGTATTCCTGAGCGCGCTTCCTCAGCGGCCGGCGACTCCAGCTCTGGAGGTCCAACTCCTGCGAGACTGCTAGATCGTCATGAAAATGCCGCTCCAGTTCGGCCACCACGCTTGCGTCCTGCATGGACATGTTGATCTCATCGTTGAGCCACAATGAGCGGTTCTCGAAGTTGCTGGAGCGGACGTTCGCCCAGATTCCGTCGATCGTGATCACTTTCACATGCAGCTTGGCCTGCTGGTACTCGAAGATCCGCACTCCGGATTCGAGCAACTTCTGATAAGAGCGGTGGCCCGCCTCGCGCGCGACCTGCTTGTCCTGGTGAGGACCACCGGTGAGGATGCGGACGTCCACGCCCCGGCCCGCGGCGTCACATAGCGCGTCAACGAACGCGCGGCGCGGGGCGAAGAACGCCGTCGTCACCCAGAAACGCTCCTTGGAGCCGGCCACAGCGGCCCAGAGCATCTCCTCCAACCCGCGGGTCACGTCGGTCGACACGGTACGGGCCACCTGGACCGTTATCCCGTCTTCGAAAGTGCCGATATCCCGGAAATGCGAGGCGGACAGCAGCGCAGATGTGCCCTCCGTCCAGTTCTCGAGAAAGGCACCCACCAGGTCCCGGACAGCTGGTCCCGCGATGCGAAGGTGCGTCTCCCGCTCGTGCTCGGGGTCCTCGGCATTTCCAGTCCACTGCTCGGCGATCCCGACGCCCCCCATAAAGCCGACCTTGCCGTCGATGACGAGAAGGCGTCGGTGCATGCGTTTGTTGAGCTTCTGCACGTTGTACCAGCGGGGTGGGCGAAACCAGATGACCGTCGCTCCGGCCGTCCGCATGCGCTCGATGAGCCCCCGGTCCATCTTGGCGCTGCCCTGCGCGTCGAGTAGCACGTTGACTTCGATGCCCTCGGATGCCTTGGCGGCCAGCGCGCCGGCGAATTCCGGAGCGATATCCCCTGCCCAATAGATGTAGGTGGAGAAGTCGATGCACTCCCTGGCCGAGCCGATGGCCTCCAGCATGGCAGGGAAGATCTCGCAACCATTGCGCAGAATCGTCAGCCGGTTGCCTTCCCGGCGGGGCGCTTGTGCCAAGGCTTCGACAAAGGCCGCGAACTCGCCACTGCCCACTGCGGGCGGGTCTGAAAGATCGAATCCCTCACCTGCATCGCGCCGGTATCGGGCCACGTTGTACGCGTAGATCCCGGCCAGACCCAGACCGGCGCCCGCAACAGACCGTCGGATCACAGACGCCTTGCTCACATCTGGTATCTCCGTCTCGAAAGGTCTATGCGATGCCCGCCCACCGCTAATGCTACGAGAAAGATCCACCCAGGTGTTCGCGGGCCGGGCGGCGCGACACACTGTGCACTGGAGCGCGACACGGCGGACGCGGGGACGCGACACGCCGGGAGAGGGGTCA
>JBHELN010000022.1:0-3787 GCA_046263115.1 Pseudonocardiaceae bacterium
TCGTGGCGGCAGGGATGCCGTCTGAGCGGCTGCCGCAGGTTACCGAGGCGCTTGAGCGCATGCGTCCGCTGGCGGCCACATCAGTGCACGCAATGCTCGCCCAAGCAATGGAACGCCAATCGGCAGCATCGACTGCCGTCCAGGTGAAGTTGATCTCCGACGGTTGCCCAGCGTTGGATCAGGAGGTGGAGTGATGAAGCACGTGTCACCCGATCAGTGGGCGTACGTGATAGTGCCCTTTCTGGTCTATGGCGGGCTGGTGGCTGCCCTGTCTGTGCTGGGCTGGGAATCGGCCCTGCGGGCAAACCTGCACCGCAATCCCCTAGTGATCTTCTTCAAGACCATCTCCGCGGGGCTGGAGCGGGCGACCGGCTACCCAGGCTGGGCGATGGCCGGCGCGCTGAGTGGGCTGTGGGCGTTAGGCACCGCCGTCGTCGGCCTCTACTGGGACGTCGCCTGGCACATCGACTTGGGGCGCGATAAGCAACTGTTCACCCCACCTCACACCATGATCGTCATCGGGCTGGCCGGCATCGTCTACAGCGCCTGCATCGCGGTGCTGTTCGCCACCCTCGACGACGCGCCGGTCAGGTTACGAATCCCCGGCGTGCGGATCCCTTACTCGGCGGTGCCCATGCTCGCGCTGGGCGTCGGTGCGTTGGTCAGCTTCCCGCTCGACGCTTTGTGGCACCAGGCCTACGGCCTGGACGTCACCCTGTGGAGTCCAACACATCTGATGCTGGTGGGCGGCGGAGGCCTCGCCACCATCCCCACCTGGCTGATGCTCGTCGAGGGTCGTCCCGCCGGGCGCACCACTCTACTCGGACGGGGCATCGCTGCCCTGGCTCTGGGCGCCATCCTGGTCGCCCTGTCCTGCTTCCAGGGGGAGTTCGACTTCGGGGTACCCCAGTTCCAGGTGCTCTACCTGCCAGTGCTCATCGCCGCCGCGGCCGCCTTCACCCTCGTGGTTGCCCGGGCCGCGCTGGGACCCTGGGGTGCGATCAAGGCCGTCGCGGCGTACCTCATTGTGCGCGGTGCCGTCGCGCTCATCGTCTGGGGTCCGCTGCACCACACCTTCCCCCGCTTCCCGCTCTACCTGGCCAGCGCCGTCGTGGTCGAAGCAGTGGCTGCCTGGGTGGGCACCGACAACCGGCTGCGCTACGCCCTGGCCTCCGGGGTGGCTATCGCCACCGTGGGCATAGCCGGCGAGCTGGCCTGGGTGAAGCTTTCAGGCTGGGGGGAGCTGCCCGCCAACGACGCCCGCGTCTTTCTCGTCGTGCCCGCCGCGGCGCTATCCGCCGCCGTGCTTGGTGGCGCACTGAGCCGGCCGGTGTTGGGCCACCCAGTCGGAGCCCGACGGGCCGTGCCCACAATGGCCACCGGCGTGGCCGGACTAGTGCTGGCTGGCACCTTGCTGGCGTTACTGCCGCGCAATGTGGGCGAGGTCAACGCAACTATCAGGTTGATCCCGGCGGGCCAGCAGGCCACCGTGGCGGTCGAGCTTGCACCTGCTGACGCGGCGCGCCGCGCGACAGCGTTCGGCGTCGTCGCCTGGCAGGGCGGCGGCCGGGTCAGCGCGAAGCTCAACGAAGTCGGCCCCGGCCGGTACCTTTCGTCGCGCCCACTACCCATCACCGGTGACTGGAAGACCATGGTGGGCCTGCAGCGGGGCAACGAGGTCATGGCTGCGCCGGTGTACCTGCCGGCCGATCCCGAGATCAGCGCCTCCGCGGTTCCGGCCCTTCCTGAGCGGCGGGCGGCCTTCGTCCGCAACACCGACCTGCTGCTCCGCGAACAGCACGCCGGACCGGCCTGGCCATCCGTCGTCGGCTACGGCGGGCTGGCCGTCATGGTGGCGCTCTGGACCGGGCTGATCGCCTTCGCCGCCCGCCGGATCGCCAGTGCCGATACCGAACCACACGTACCCGTTCACGCCCAGCCGGCTCCCGCTCGGTGATCGAGTTACCGGGGCCGAGTTCGCCGAACAGCTGCTCAAGCCTCGTGGCCGAGCGAGCACCGATGCTCCTTCGCGATGCCGATCGCCCTTTACGACTACGTGCCCACCCACAATCCCAGCGCCGCAGCCAAAGTCGGCCGCTTCCTGTCCCGGCTCACCTAGCCAGTGTGATCATGCGCCGCGGCGAAGGCCGTGTCGAGTGGCGCCCCGCGCGGATCAGCCACCGGCCGTGCGTGGCCGGGCAGTCGACCGTCTAATCTGCCTCGCGTGTCCAAGCGAACGCGACGCGACAAGCGTCGTCCTGCGAAGGGACGGCCGGACCGCGGCAGGCCTACTCAACGGCGTGGCTCACCGGATGAGCCCGACCTGATGGCAGATGTGGCCACCGCCCTTACCGAGGACCAACCGCTGCTACTGCTATCCCTAGTCAGCTCGCTGCTCTCCGCGGTTGAACCGCGCCGTCCCAGCCCGTTCGAAGTGGCGTCCGAGCTGGACCTGCCGAGCCGCGACGAGCTGGTGCGGATCTTCCTCGACGTGGATTTGCTGGAGACCTCCGCGCTGCTCGCGGTGATCGCCGAGCTGTCCGGCGATGACATCACGCGCCACCGGATCCGCCGGGAGATCGCCGAACGGGCGCACGCGCTGCCCGGATGGCTCACCGACCTGCACCGGACCACGGTCGAGAAAGTTGTCGAGATGGTTCATGTGCTCGGCGACGGCGACAACCTCATGATCGGCCTGCGCCTGCCAGGCGGTTACCCCTTGTCGATCGTGGTCTACATCGACCACAACATGGGCACGCTGGTCAAGGACGCGTTCGTAGTCCCCGAGCCACTGGATGAGCTGATCGAGCATATGCGTATCGCCGCCGGCGGCGGCCCGGACACCACCTGGGCGGACCTAGCTCCGGCCGACGCCCGGGTGCGGCTCCGGGATGCGATCGAGCGCGGAGCCATCACGTTCCCGCCGTGCGAGACCGATTCCTGGCCCGCCTGCCGGCCACTCGTCGAGTGGACCATCGGCATGCTGCCCACGGGTGGCAAGGGCTACCGGCGGCCGAGCTGGGGCACCGACAGGTTGCGCAAACTCACCGACCGCTTCTTCGCCTCTGCATACGCGACTGGTCTCGAGGATGCCGACCATCGATCCCTGCTCGAGTCGATCCTGTGGTTCGGTACCGACTACGGACCGGGCGACCCGCTGCGCTGGAGCCCGGTGGCAGTGGAGATCCTGCTCGTCGACTGGATCCCCCGCAAAATCGCGGCCGACGTCGCGTATCTGGCCAAGGCGCCCGACGTGCTGCGCGCCTTCATCCGCTTCTGCCACCACGAACGCAAAATCCGGCCTGCGCTCACCGACGAGACCCTCGCCGCAGTCGATGAGTACGAACCCGAGTACCAGCAGATCATCTCCTCTCCGCGGCCGCAGGGGCCGGCCGCGCTTCTCGCCGCGATGGGCACGTTGGAGCTTGACGGCCCATGGCCGAATTCTGAGGCTCAGCTGCCCGGCGTCGGTGAGATCATGCTCGATTCGCTGCGTCGCGCCGTCGGCGGCGAGGACGCCCTGGCAGCGCTCGACGACACGCCGCTACCCGACGAACCCTTCGACTGGCAGCACATCCCGGGCGACATCCACCAGCGGGTGGCTGAGGTACTCGCGCTGCTCGACCGCTGCTGCGACGAGCGGCTCGACGTGGAGTACCGCACGGCGTGCCGGCGGGTGCTGGGTCGCGCCGCCGCCGAGGACCCGGAGATCTTCCGTCGCCGCGGCAGGGCGGAAACCGCCGCCGGAGCGATCTGCTGGATCATCGGCAAGGCCAACGACCTGTTC
>JBHELN010000023.1:0-2572 GCA_046263115.1 Pseudonocardiaceae bacterium
CCGGTGCCCACCAGCCCCCCTCGACCCTCCCTACAGACGGTCCGCCGATCATCCCAGTTGCCAGGCCGCCGGCCAAGTTGACGATGCCGGTGCTACAGCGTGATCTGAGCGCCGACGCCCTGAGTGCGGGCGGCGGCGATCACTAGCGCGGTGGCGGCGGCGTCTTGCACCGCGACTCCCACCGACTTGTACAGGGTGAGCTGCTCGGGCGTCTCCCGTCCGGGACGGATGCCCATGATCAGCTCACCGAGTTCGGCGTGCACATCGGCAGCGGTGATGACCCCACGGCGGATCGGTTCGAGCAGATCGTTGCTGCCCGCCGGGAACGGGGCCAACACGGCCTGGCGGGATTCCACGCAGATCAACGCCTCGGCGATAGTCGCGTCGTCGACTTCTCGGCCGGCCGGGTTGTATCCGACCGAGGTGATATGCACCCCCGGGGTCAGCCATTCCCGGCGCACCACCGGATCGATGGCGTGAGTAGTCGCACACGCGACGGTTGCACCGTTCAACGCCTCCGGGTAGGACGCCACCGCCACCACTTCGACACCTAAGTCGTCGGCTAGTTCGGTGGCCAGTGCTGTCGCCTTGGCGGGATCGCGGCCGGCGATGCGAATCTCGCGGATCGGGCGGACCCGGCACATCGCCCGGGCGTGGGATCTCGCCTGAACCCCGGTTCCCAGCACAGCCAGGACCGCGGCGTCAGGGCGAGCCAGCAGCCGCGCGGACAGCGCCGAGCACGCCCCGGTGCGGATAGCGGTGATCGCGGTGCCATCCAGCACCGCCACCGGCTCCCCGGTGTCGCGGTCGAAGCCGACGATCACGGCTTGATGGGTGGCCAACCCGGTGCCGGCATTGCGGGGAAACAGCGACACCAGCTTGGCCATCAACACCGCAGCCGAGGGCACGAACCCGGGCATCGCGGCCAGCAACCCATCCCGGTCAGCAACCACGGCGGCAACGCGATCAGGGACCGATGCCACCCCGCGGCTCAGATCGACCATCGCCACGGCCAAGGCATCGATCAACACGTCCAGATCCAACAGTGCCTCGACTTGCCCTCGATCCAGCACCAGCATCGACGCTCGCCCCGCTTCTATCCTCCGACACGTGCTCGGGCCGCTCGCTGGCCAGGGCTCATCGCAACAGGATAAAAGGGTCTACGCAACGAACCTGGGACTGCGAGTTTTGATCCGTGTCGGTGTGTGATCTTCGTGCATGCGGCCGTGGAAGGGTCCGACTCATAATCGTCCACCAGACCCACTGAACCGCCGCGGGAGCGCCCCCTCCTGCTGGCCCGTATTCAGTGTGGCTGGCCGCCTGCGGCCCGGCCCTTTCCTCCCGCACCGCATCGATGTCAGGCTCTATCGCACGGCCCTGTCATGACGGAAGGAGCCGTTCGATGTCAGCCCTCCCGCCCGAACTGGCTGCTCCCGTCGAGCAACTCCGAGCGAAACTCGTGGAGATCAACGGCTCCGAGCAGACCTGCATGACCCACGTCGTGGCCAGCGCACCGCAAGGCACGAGTTTCCCGAAAGTCCAGGCGGTCATGGCCAAGTGTCGGCAGGCCTCAGCTGCCGCCGCCGCAACAGCGATCGACACCTTCCGCCATGAGTGTTCCCAGATCGCCACACAAACCAACTCGTTGGCCAAGGCAGCAATCGTTTCTGCTATCGCCAAAAGCATCTGGGACTTCTGGGCCAAGTCGGAGAGCTGCGCAGCGGTCAAGTCCTGACCGCCCTGTAAATCGGTGGCCTATTGATCATGCTGCGATGTCGTTGTGTTGGTTGGTCTTGCGGTGATCGGTGTTGGCTGGGGGTGGGTCGAGGCCGAGCTCGGCGCGCAGCAGCGCGAGTTGGTGGCGTTCCAGGTCGCTGATCGACACGCGGCACCAGCGGTCGGCAGCGCGGATCATGGTGGCGAACACCAGCTTGAGCGCGGCTTTTTCGTCCGGGAATCGAGGGATCACCTTGGTGCGGCGGCGTTCTTCGACGAAGCTGCGCTCGGCCAGGTTGGTGGTCCGGACCCGGATCCGGTGGCGCACCGGTACCCGGTGGATGGCCAGCAGCGCATCCAGGTCGTCAGCGAAGCACGCCACGGCCGCCGGATACTCCCGCCGGTAAGTATTGACAAACCGGTCTGCCGCGACCCGGGCGGCGTCGAGCGTCGGTGCGTCGCGTACGGCATAAACGTGGGCCAGGATTTCGCCGGCGGTCTCATCCGGCAGCTTGGCGCGCAGGTTGCCCAGTCGGTGAAACCAGCATCGGATCCGGACGCTCGCGGGAAAACAGGCCGTGATGGCGGTGATCAGCCCTGGTGCCCCGTCGCTGGTGATGGTGGTCGGGGCGCGCATGCCCCGGCCCAACATGCTGCGGAAAAACTCCGTCCAGCACGCCTGGGACTCCTTGTTGCCCACCGCCAAGTGCAGCAGATGTTTGCGCCCGTCGGAGGCGATGCACCAGCCGACCAAGATCGCTTCCTTGGCACCGTGGCGACGCAGCGACTCAAACACCGCATCGACGAACAGGTACTCCACGGCGATCTCGGATAAATCCCGGCTGATGAAGCCCTG
>JBHELN010000024.1:0-3432 GCA_046263115.1 Pseudonocardiaceae bacterium
TTCGGTCGGCGCCGCGCCGCGCGCAGTGACGATGGCCGGGTGAGCCGTTTTGGCGCCCTGCTGCTCACGGTGCGCTTGGCAGTGCGCAACTGGGCGCAGCAACTTCGCGCGGTGCGCGTAACTCCCGTCGTCGGGGCGGTGGCGTTCGTCCTGATGATGGTGTCCTGGGTAGCCGACGTCGCGGTGCTGGCGATCGCCTTCCTGGCATTGAACTCGGCCCCGCCATGGACCGGGTTACTGCTCGCGTACTGCGCCGGCCAGATCGCGGCGAGTGTGCCGGTGACTCCCGGCGGGATCGGGGTGGTGGAGGGCAGTATCACCCTGGCCCTGGTGGCTTTCGGTGGCGCCGAGACCATCACCCTGGCGGCTGTGTTGCTGTACCGGTTGATCGCCTACTGGGGTTGCCTTCCCGCCGGCGGGCTGGCCTGGCTGGTGCTGCGAACGACATCGCGCGTTCCCGCCACGGCATTCGGCGCGGCCCAGGATGAGCCGGTGACCACCGCTGTCGCCGAAGTGGAGCCACTGCCGTGACCGCGTTGCGGCGGTGGCGGCCTGCCGTGGTAGCCGGGCTCGTGATCGCAGGCACCCTGACGGCAGCCTGCTCGGGACCGCGCAGTGGTGCCTCAGCCACCGGTGAGGTATCGGGTTGCGCTGCGGTGCTGCCATTGGCCCGCAGTATCGTCCACGACGAGGGCACGCTAACCGAGGTGCGGCGTATCAGCCGCAGCGACGCCGACGCGCTGAGCCGGGAGCTGGGGGTGAACCCGCCTGCGCCGCCGCGCTCGCGCGGCGGGCTGCCCAGCCCGCATCGTCCAGTCCGTCCCGGGTGGCCGCACGCCTGCCTGGTCGTCTACCGCGGGAACTACCCGGCGGGAACGATCGCCGGGGCCAGCCCACCGGCGGTGGCCGGCCGCTATGCCCTGATCGTGCTCCGCGTCCGGCACCCGTCGGTCGAGCGGATCCTGGTCGCCAACCATCTCCCCCCGGGCGTGCACTCATGACCTGCCAGGGGGGTGATTGTGTGTTACCCGACTGAGCCGATCACCAGGGCCGATCACTCAGGTCTCTTTCCGGCGTTCGACGAAGAAGTGCACCTCATCGCCCTGCTCATCGACATCGAGCTGTTGCTCGTGCAGGTCGTAGGCCAGGCCAGGCGACAGAAAGACCTTCGCGCCGTGGGCCTCCAGTACCGTGTCGTCCTCGCCCGGAGCCCGCGCGATGGACAGCCCCAAGCCCTCTGCCCGGCTGGTTTGGCTCTGCGGCGCGATCCGCAGACCCGCACCGTCCGGCATGTGATGCTGGGTTACGAGTGCGGTGATGGCGCGGGCCGCGGCCTTGGTGACTGTCAGCATGCCGCTACCGTAGGGGTCCTTCGCGGCAACGCGTAAGCGGGAGCCGGTCGCCGAATCACACTGTCAATTCTCCGACGTCGTCTCCTCCGCGGTCAGCGCTTCGACGGTGTGTTCTCGCACCGGGCGCAGCTCGAATTCCCCGAACTGGCCGCGCCGCACGGCAACGGCACTCATCGGCAGGGGTCGGCTCTGCCGATGGCGGGGAGTGAGGGTCATTCCGGACCGCGGTCGGCGGTCGGAGACGGGCGCGCGCATGTGGTCCTTCTTCGTTGTGGTTATTCGGCCTTCCGTTAACCGGGTAGGAGGGCGCCACGTGCGTGCACAGCGGAACGAACCCGCATGCTCGGGTGCCCCCCGGCATAATCAACGGAAGTATGGGTTTTTACCAGACAAGCAGCCAGCAGACACTGCCCCCGGGGCTCTCGTCCCCGGTGCAGAGTACTCCCCGCTGTCAACAGGGGCATACCTGCTATCGGATGGCACCCACTTGCGGCACACATCGCTGCCGATCTGGCCCTGTCGGAGATTATCGCAGGCCGACGAGCCTCCTGGCACCTGTCCGTGCGATCATCCGGCATAGGTAGGCTCGCGACTGTAGCCGGTCGCAGCCGGACAGGACCCCACCAGTGCGCGAGGGAGGCTCCGGTGGAGCTCGACCATTACTTCTTTCGTCCCCAACTTCTCCGGCACGGTCTGCATCGACTTCGGCAGGCTGGCCCGTGAGCACCCCCACCGGCGAGAAGGTTCCCGGCGCGACGACCCGCCGCACGCCGCATACGACCAAGATGGTTGCCTGGGCCGGGGTGGACTGCTTGCGTGTGGAGGCAGCTCGGGTCCTGCTCGGAGAGCGCGGCATGCGGGCTACCGGCTCAATCGTCAGCTGCCGCCACAAGGGCACTGAGCCGTACTCGGCGTCCTACACGTTGACCACCGACGAGACCGGGGTGGTCGAGCGCCTGACTGTTCGGGCCATCCGGGCCAAGGGTGAACAACACGTCGCACTTACCCGTTCGGAGGAGGGCATTTGGCTGGTCGACCACGGTCAGGGCGCGGCACGGACCAACTTCGGCGGTGCTCTGGACGTTGATCTGCAGTTCAGCCCGCTGTTCAATGCGCTGCCAGTGCGCCGACTGAACCTGCATCGGTCAGCAGCCAAGCACGATTTGTCGATGGTGTTCGTGTCGTTGCCCGATCTGGAGGTCAGCCGCGTCCCGCAGGGCTACCGCACTATTTCGTTGGGTGAGCCCGCCGTGGTCGGCATCAGCAGCGACTCGCTGGAAACGGAGCTCACCGTGGATCCCGACGGTCTGGTGCTGGAATATCCAGGGCTGGCCCGCCGCTCCTGACCAGCCGGGCGGCCGCAGCGAGCACCACCTGCTCGCCGCCGCGCACTGCGGCCAGCTGGATTCCCGCTGGTAATCCGGTCATCTGCGGTGCTGGCACCGACACTGCCGGCCACCCCAGCAGGTTGAACGGCAGCGTCAGGGACAGCAGTGCGGGCAGCACCTCGACTTGAGTGCCGTCCGGCGCGTCCACCTGCCGGGCACCGATCGGGGTGGCGCGTACCGGAGTGGTCGGTACCAGCAGGACATCGATCCCATCGGCGGCCAGCCGGGCGGTCAGCTGGGCGCCCAGCCGGCGGCAGGTGCGCTGCGCGGCGATGTAGTCGGCGGCGGTGTGCGCGCCGGCGGCTGCCAGCCGGGCAGCGGTGGCCGGCTGGTAATCGCCGGGGCGGTGGTGCAGCCAGCGCCGGTGGGTGGCGTAGGCCTCGGCGCCCACGATCACCCGGTAGCCGGCGGCGAGCTCGTCGATCTCGGGCAGGCGTAGCGCGCGCAGCGCGGCACCGGCGCCGGCCAGCGCGTCGGCGGCGCGATCGGCCGCGGCAGCGATCTCCGGGTCGTGAACCCGCCAGTAGCCGTCGGTGGGCCGCCCGACCACAATGCCCGCAATCGGCGCCGACGGGTCGATCCGGCACCCGGTGAGCGCGCCGAACGCGGTGCTGACGGTGTCGACGTCGGCGCCGAGCAGAGCGAGGTGGTCCAAGGTTTCCGACAGCGGGAACACCCCGGTCATGGGCAGC
>JBHELN010000025.1:0-2962 GCA_046263115.1 Pseudonocardiaceae bacterium
AGCGGTTGCAGATCAGCGAGTCGTGCCTGCACCGGTGGGTGCTGCAGGCCGACATCGACGACAACGGCAGTGAGTCCCGGCTGACGAGCGCGGAGAAACGGGAGCTCGCGCAGTTGCGGAGGGACAAACGGCGTCTGGAGAGGGAGAACCAGATCCTCAAGCGGGCGGTCGCATACCTTGCTTGGGAGAACCTCTTCGGCGACCAGGCGCCGCCGAGCGAATCGCTGATCGCGCAGCGGGGCAGCGCCGAGGTCGACGCCGCCTGCAGTGCTTGACTCACCCGGCCTGGGTGGTGAGCAGCGCCTCGACGCATTCCGGTGGTCCCGGCGGGCCGAATAGTGCGCCGGCAGCCCAGTTGGCGCCGATCGAGCTGAGGTATGCGGCCTGCTTGTCGGTGTCCACCGGGTAGGCGATCACGTCGGCACCGGCGGCCCGAACCAGGTGGACCGCGGTTTGCGTCGCCTGGGACAGGATCGGGGATGAGCCATCGACGACCTGTTCGGATACCAGCGCGGCGATTCGCACGGTGCACGGCGACAGGTCTGCCACGCAGCGCAACGCACCGATGCCACCCGCGAAGTCGTGCAGCCCGGCGCGGATGCCGAGTTCGCTGAGCACCCGCATGTTGTCCTCGGCCTGCCCTCCGCCACCCCCATCGCTGCTGCTGCCAGCGAGTTCGCCGGTGTCGGCGCGGATTGCGGCGACCGGCGCGCGCAGTTCCAGCTGTGCGGGCCGCAGGCGGGTGTCGGCCAGGACCGCGGTGATGGTGGCGATCAAATCGGGATCTCGGGCCTGAGACGGGGTGAGGTTGACCGCTACCGGTGGCACGGTGGTCACCAGTTGTTGCCAGTTGGCGGCCTGCTGCGCGGCTGTCCGCAGTAGCCATTGGCCGATGGCGTAAACGGCGCCGGTCCGCTCGGCCGCTTGCGCGCACCGCTCGTGGGGCAGCTGGCCGTGCTGTGGATGCACCCAGCTCAGGGCCGCTTCGATGGCCACCAGTTGATGATCGGCCAAAGTGAACACCGGCTGGTAGGTGACCTGGAGCTCGCCGTTCTCCAGCGCGCCGGGCATGGCGGCGGCCAGTTGGAGTTCCACGCGCTCGGCGCGATCGGTGTCGGGGTCGTACGGGGCCCACTGCCGGGTGCCCTGGTGGTGCAGCCGGCGCAGCGTCACGCCGGCAGCGCGCATCAACTCGTCGGGCCGGCACCCGCCGACCGGCAGCTGCGCGATGCCGATGGTCGCGGTGAGCGCGATTCCGACGTCGGCGATGTAGTGCGGCTCGGCCAGTTCGGCATTGATCTCCTCCGCGAGGGCTTCGATGTCGACTGGGACGTCGAAGTCGTCCGCGGGCTCCAGGAGGATCGCGTACTCGTCGGCGCCGAGCCGGGCCACCATCCCCGGCCGGTCTCCGACCACACCTTCCAACCGGCGGGCGACGACATCCAGCAGCTCATCGCCGGCTCCGTAACCCAGGCCGTCGTTGATCGCTGAAAAGCCGTCCAGATCCAGGTGCAGCAGGGTGACGACAGCCGACGGCGCTAGCCGTGCGAGCACTTTCTCCAGGTGAGTGAGGAAGAACTGCCGGTTCGGCAGGCCGGTCTGCAGGTCATAGAGCGTCTGGTGATGCAGCCGCTGCTCGAGCAGCTGCAGGTCGGTGATGTCATCGACCATCGTCACGAGATATCTGGGTTCGGAATCGGCTCCGGGGAGCACCGAGGTGTCCAGATTGGCCCAGACGGGCTCACCATCGACGCGGCGCAGCGGGAAGCGACCCCGTAACCGCGGATTGCGCCCGTTGATCAAGTCTAGGTAGCGCTCCTGCATGGCCGACCGATCGCCCGCTGAGAACAGCTCGCTCAGGTCGTGTCCCACCAACTCGCCCGGGGAGTAGTCGAGGATGTCCTCCAACGCCCGGTTGCACTGGATGATCTTCCCGGTCGGCTCGCTGATCGCGACGCCCACCGGGGAGGCGTAGAACACCTGCCGGAACCGCGCCTCGCTGGAGGCCAGCGCGTGTTCGGCCTGCTTTCGTGCTCGCAGCGCCGCGCGATAGATCGAGTCCTGCTCGTCGAGGCTGCGCTCGCGCAGCGCTGCGGCGTAATACGCGGCGATGTCGCCGGCCAGCTCGGCGATGCGGCCCGCGGTGTCGACACCTGGCTGTTCTGCGCCCAGCAGCTCGGGTAATCGATCGACGATCAGCGCCACCGTGTTGCTGAGCGTGCCGGTGCTGGTGAAGTGCGCGGCGACGAGATCGGCGCCGATCCGGCGACCGGCGCAGCGGTCGAATTCGGCTGCCAGCACCGCCGCGACCATGTCATCGACGAGGTCGGCGAGGTGAGCGACGAGTTCGTCGGCCCCCATCGACACGTAGCTCGTGCCGGCGATCGCCTCCGCCCATCGCCGGGCGAAAGCTTCTCGATCTATGCGGGTCATCGTGTCTGGCTACCCCGTATTGCGGGTGTCCCGCCAGGGCCGGCCTGGCCGGTGAACGCCCGAGCGCTTGTACCCTACCCGCCGGCAGGAGGTCGCGGTGGGTGAGTCCGCCGAAAGCGCTCTGTGATGAAACATTACCGTGTGTGTCGGCGACATGCTCTGTGTCGGGTCACACCGTCGCCAACTGGGGGCTTCATGATGTCACCTCGCTTGACACCACGCTCGTGGTGCGGGGTCGCCGCTAGAGCACCCAACCGGGGAGTGCGTGTGGCAAAACGCCGACGAAATTTTTGACGTCGTGCCCCGGCTGCCGTTACCTACATTGATCTCAGCATACCCTTTTCGGCCGTCCATGATGAAATTGAAACCGTGAAACTGAAAACCGGAGTCCTTAATGACGAGGTCGAGTAATGAATCGGTAGGTCGGCGCGGAATCGGCAGACGTCGATTCCTCACCGGACTCGGCGTCAGTGCGGCCGGCGCGCTCACTTTGAACAATGTGGAAGCACGCGCCGAGCAAGTGGAGGGC
>JBHELN010000026.1:0-5120 GCA_046263115.1 Pseudonocardiaceae bacterium
CGTCGTACTGCCACAACTGTTCCGCGATCCCGCTCGGGTGCGCGGCGTGCAGCCCGGCGTTGATGCCGATCTGCAGGACGGCGCCACCCGTCAGCAGCCAGTGCTGCCGGCGACCTTGTTGGGCTACCTGGAGTACCCACCGGAACGCGGGAAACAGCAGGTAGAACTGCATTGTCACGATCAGGAAATACAGGTGGTAACACGCTGTGCCGGTGAGTAGGTTGCGCCCGAGCTGGATGACCGCGGCGCTGGGCGGCAGCGGCGTCGCAATCAGCGCCAACCCGCTGTAGATACCAGTCCAGATCACATACGGCGCGCCGATCAACAGGAAACGGCGTCGCCAGAACGGTCGGACGGACAACCGGTCGCGGTAGCGGTGCACGAGCACGAACGCGGTGAGGGCGAAAAACGCCTCCCGAGTGAAATGCAGCAGCATCTCAGCGCCACCGGCGGGCACGCTGTCGGCCGGATTGACAGTGGCGACCGTGTGCACCGCGATGACACAGGCGAAGGTCAGAACTCGAACCAGATCGACCGCATAGATGTGACTTGGGCTCGTCGCGCTCCCGGCGGCTTGGTCCGGCCGCGTCACTGTGGGGACACCTTGAGGCGCCTGTCGGGGACGGGCGATGCCCGCAACCGGCGGCGCAGTACCTTGCCGGTCGCGGTTCGTGGCAAGGTTGCTACGAACCGGAACTCCACCGGGCGTTTGACCCGGCTGAGATGCTCCTCGCACCGCAACCGCAGCCGGCCGACGAGCTCATCTCGCTGTTCGCGGTCCACTGCTGCGATCGGTCGAATCCAGGCCACCGGTACGGCTCCGAGCACGTCGTGCGGGAGGCCTGCGACGGCGGCCTCCGCCACCGTCGCCTCACCCAACAGGACCTCCTCGACCTCCTCGGGATACACCAGCTCGCCGCCGCAGTTGACGACGTCGTCGCGGCGCCCGGCGAGGAAGAGGTACCCGTCGGCGTCGAGCCGCCCGAGGTCGCCGGTATCCAACCAGCCTGCGGCGTCGAACCGCTCGGCGGCCACACCGTCGGCGTAGGCGCGGATCACGCTCTCACCGCGGATGCGGACCCGGCCGGCGACGTCGGGGTCGCATCGCCGGCCGTCTGGATCGACCACCTCTAGTTCCACCCCCGCCGGCCGGCCGACTGATCCGAGCGGATGACCCCCGCTCAGCGGGGTGGCGGTGATCTGGCTGGCTGCCTCGGTCATCCCATAGCTCTCTACCACGGCAACCCCGGTCTGCGCGGCTACTCGCGCACGGACCGCCGCTGGCAGCGGCGCCGAGGCGGAGCGGATGAACCGCAGACCCGGCGGGACAGCCGGCGCGTGGTCGGTTGCCAGGATCGTGAGGATCGCTGGTACCGCATTGACCCAGGTGATCGCCCGTTCCACCAGCAGTGGCCAAAATCCGGTGCGATGAAACCGGCGGTCCAATACCAGCGTGCCACCGGCGAGGAGGGTAGCCAGCAGGGCGACGACTTCGGCATTGATATGGAACAACGGCAGCGGATTGAAGCCACGGTCCGCGGCGGTGAGCTGGTGGTGATCGACAACGCTGCGCGCAGCGTGCAGCAGCTGGCGTTCGGTGAGCGCGACTGTCTTAGGCGTGCTGGTGGAGCCGGAGGTGAGCATCACGACCGAGCCCGAGCGCGGTTGCTCTGGGCCGGCTGTCCGGCGCTGGGTTGATCGTCGCTGGGTTGACTGGGGTAGGCCGGTGGCCGGGTCCACCCGGATGCCCGGGATGGCCGCCCGGTCGCTGACGACCAGCCAGGGCCGCAGGGCACGCCGGGTGCGTTCCGCCTCAGCAGGAGGAGCCGCCGGGTCGACCGGCGCCGAACACCGGCCCGTGGCGATCACGGCGAGATGTACGGCGCAGAACGCGAGTGGGTCTTCGACGTCGATGAGTACCCGCGCAGCCGGTGGTACCCCGGCGGCGTCGAACTCCTGGTACCAAGCCTGTACAGCGACCTGCAGCGCGGCGAAGTCGAACGATCGCTCGCTGCGTGCATCGGCGAGAAAACACCGGTGCGGCTGGCTCGCGGCGCGCTTCGCGACAACCTCGTGCACAACACTCATGGGCGCATCCTTACCTGGCTACCTGAACGTCAGCTGGGGGTGAACTGGGAATACTGTCCCCTCATGCGACGCCACGTCCACCCGGTGCTTTTGAGCCTGGTGTTCTCGTTGGCAACCGTGGTGGCGGTAGTGCTCGCTGTGGTGCTGACTGGCGCGCCGACGACCCCGGTCATCGCTGTACCACACCGGCCGGCGTCCCATCACCCGATGTTGCCGCTGCTACCGCAGTCGACCGATCGATCCGCACCGGTCACCGAGGCGCACACGGTGAGCGTCGACGGCGTCGCGCGCACCTACCGCTCCATCGTCGCGGCTCAACCGGCCGGCCAGATCCCGCTGCTGATCGTGTTGCATGGACGGGGACAGTCCGAGTCCTCCGTGCTCAGCATGACCGGCTTTCTCGGGCTAGCCCAGCAGCGGCAGGCTGCGCTGCTGTTACCTGAGGGCGAGCAGCGGTCATGGAATGCCGGCCACGGCTGCTGCGGCTTCGCCGGCGCACACCAGGCTCCCGACGTACCGTTCCTGGCTGCCGTCGTGGCCGACGCGTTGCACCGGTGGCCGATCGACGCCCAGCGGGTGTACCTGGTCGGGTACAGCAACGGGGGCAAGCTCGCCTACAGCGCGGTGTGCGCGCATCCCGCGCTGTTCGCCGCGGTGGCCACCTACGGCGCGGCGCCCCTGTCACCCTGCCCACCGGGCACACCGGCGATGTCGGTAATGCTGGTCGCCGGCAGCGAAGACCAGGTGTTGCCCTTTCGCGGCAAGCCGCTCGGGCACCCGCCGTTGCCGTCCGTGGCGCAGGCGCTGACCTGGTTGCGGGCCCAGGACGGTTGTTCAGCAAGGGCGCAAACCGTTCGGGACGGGTCTGCGGTGGTTCAGCGATGGGCGGGTTGTGCGGGCGGTACCGACGTAGAGTCAGTGGTGTTTCCCGGCCGGGGACACGGCTGGCCGAGTGGCGCATCGCCCACGGCCGCCACCCGGATGTGGACTTTCCTGAGCCGGCACGCGGGGCATGGCGCATCCCGTCCTGGGTAGATCGGTGCACTGTCATGAACTGTGAAAGGCGTGCTGGCAAGGGTGCTTAACCTGCCATGGTCCCTCCCCGGGTCGGTCTTGCCAAACCGTGCCACAGTGGACTGACAGGCCCGCCCTCTACAATCGGCGCCCATGGCTGGGCGGATCCGGGACGCGGACATCGCGGAGGTCCGGCAGCGCAACCGGATCGACGAGGTAGTCGGCGAGTACGTCGCGCTGCGCCGGGCCGGCGCGGATTCGCTCAAAGGACTCTGCCCGTTCCACGACGAGAAAACGCCTTCGTTCAACGTGCGCCCGGGGCACGGCACCTTCCATTGCTTCGGTTGCGCAGAGGGCGGCTCGGTCGTCGACTTCCTCATGAAGATCGAACACCTCAGCTTCGTGGAGGCGGTGCAGCGGTTGGCCGACCGGGTGGGATTCCAGTTGACCTACACGGGCGGCGGCTCCTCGGTACAACGTGACCGCGGCACCCGGTCCCGGCTGATCGAGGTGAACCGGCTGGCGCAGGACTTCTATGCCGAGCAGCTGAGTTCGGCCGAGGCGCGACCAGCCCGAGAATTTTTGATGCAGCGCGGATTCAGCCAGGAAGCCGCGGGCACGTTCGGCTGCGGTTTCGCCCCGTCAGGCTGGGATCAGCTCACCAAACATCTGCTCGGCCGCGGATTTGCCGTCGACGAGCTGGTCAAGGCGGGAGTGTCCCGGGAGGGCCAGCGGGGGCCGATCGACCGGTTCCACCGCAGGCTGCTGTGGCCGATCCGGGACTTGGGCGGTGACGTGGTGGGCTTCGGTGCGCGGCGGTTGTTCGACGACGACCGCATCGAGGCCAAGTACCTCAACACCGCCGACACGCCGCTGTATCGCAAATCGCAGGTGCTGTTCGGGCTGGACTTGGCCAAACGAGAAATCGTCCGACGCCGCCAGGTCGTCGTGGTCGAGGGCTACACCGACGTGATGGCCATGCATCTGGCCGGCGTGCCCACCGCCGTAGCGTCGTGTGGCACCGCATTCGGCGCCGAACACATCTCCATCCTGCGCCGGCTTTTAATGGACGACGACGCCCTGCGCGGTGAGGTGATCTTCACCTTCGACGGCGATGAGGCGGGTAAGAAGGCGGCGCTGAAAGCCTTCGACGGCGACCAGAGTTTCGCGGCGCAAACCTTCATCGCGATCGCTCCAGACCTGATGGACCCCTGCGAGCTGCGCCAGGCCAAAGGCGACGCCGCGTTGTGCGACCTGGTGGCCCGTCGCCAACCACTGTTCAGTTTCGCGGTGCAGACGCTGCTGGCTGAGCATGACCTGGACACCGCGGAGGGCCAGCTTGAAGCACTCAGGCGGGCGGTGCCACTGGTTGCGCGGATCAAAGACGTGGCGCTCAGAGACCGGTATGCGACGCAGCTGGCCTATCGGAGTGGTTGGGGTGACGAGGCGATGGTGGTTCGCCGGGTTCGGGAAGCCGCCGGCGAGGAGCCTCGTCGGCGCGGTGGCCGGGCGAAAAAGGTGTCCTCGCCAGTCAACGGCACGGATCTGCCCGCCCGGGACGACGTCCGGCTGCAGGCGCAGCGAGAGGTGCTCAAGGCGGTGCTGCAGGAACCCGCGTTGACCGGTCCGGTGTATGACACGCTGCCTGCCGAGGCGTTCACCCACCCCTGCTACGCGCAGGTGCACGCGGCGGTGCTGACTGCCGGGGGCACCGCCGCCGGACTGTCGGGTCCGGAATGGATCGAAGCCGTCGCCGTGAATTGTGCTACCCGGTCACTGGTGACCGAGCTGGCCGTGGAAACCCTGCGGGCCACCGGGAAAACTGAGGACGACGCCCGCTACGTCGGGAGCCTGCTCGCGCACCTGCAAGCCACGGTGGTCGGGCGGCAGGTCGCCGATATCAAGTCCCGGTTGCAACGGATCTCGCCGGTCGAGGACGCAGACTCCTACCATCACCTCTTCGGTGACCTGGTGGCCCTCGAGCAGTACTACCGGGCGCTGCGCGAGCAGGCCATGGG
>JBHELN010000027.1:0-12084 GCA_046263115.1 Pseudonocardiaceae bacterium
GGCCTGGATGGGGTAGCGCACTCCGATCATCCCGCCGTCGATGTCGATCTCGACGGCTTTGCACTGGCCCTCCTCGGGCAGCCACTCGGTGTAGGGGAAGCTGGTGCCGACCATGAACAGGGTGTCGGCCCCCATCATCAGCTCGTAGCTGGCCGTCGAGCCAAGCAAACCGATCGGGCCGGTCACATACGGCAGGGCGTCGGGCAGCACCTCCCGCCCCAGCAGGGGCTTGGCCACCCCGGCCCCCAGCAGTTCAGCGGCCTTAATCACCTCGTCGGCTGCCTCCGCTGCGCCTTGCCCGATGAGCATGGCTACTTTCTGGCCCTCGTTGAGAATGTCGGCGGCCTTGCGCAGCTCAGCGTCCGGGGGGATCACTCGCGGCTTGACGTACCCCACGCTGGTGTAGACCGCGCCGTGGATCCGTGGCGGCGAGGGCTGCGCCTTCGACTCCTGCACGTCCTCCGGGAAGATGATGGTGGCCACGCCGCGCCGGGACAGCGCGATCTTGCACGCCCGGTCAATGAGCTGGCGAGCCTGGGCGGGGTGCATGCAAGTCTGCACAAACTCCGACACGTCCTCGAACAACAGGGCGGGGTTGATCTCCTGCTGGTAGGCCGCACCCAGCGAGATCCGCTTTTGCTGCCCGACGATGGCCAGCACCGGCTGGTGATCCAGCTTGGCGTCATACAGGCCGTTGAGCAGGTGGATAGCGCCGCCGCCGGAGGTTGCCATGCAGCAGCCGATCTGCCCGGTGAACTTGGCATGGGCGGTCGCCATGAAGGCGCCCATCTCCTCATGCCGCGGTTGGATGATCTCCGGATTGCCCTTGGCGCGATCCAGGGCGCCGAGGAAACCGTTGATGCCATCCCCGGGGTAGCCGAAGATGCGGTGGATACCCCACTCGGTGAGGCGTTGCAGGACGTAGTCGGCGACCTTAGACGTCGCAGCCATGCCGGTGCTCCCGTTTCTCGTCAGAATTCGTTGTCTAGAGACCGCTTACCCAGATGCTCGCCGCGGCACACCTGTTGCGCTGTGGCAACTATGTCCCGGCGGCACTGTCTCTGGGTCCCCACTGTCTTGGTCGCCGAGTTCGACACCACGGCTGTGGAATCGACGCCGACGAACAGCCCTGACGTCGAACTCGGGAACAACAGGGTTGATCAAGGTTGTCCACTCGGTCGGTACCCGCGCGAGGATCCGCCCCGAGGCGGGCATGAGCACTCCGGAAGCTCATGCCCACCTCGGGGCGGACCCTGGTCCGTCAGGCGGTACGGGCCTCGGCGCGGCCCGCTGACGCAACGGGCCGGCTCTCGAGCCGCCGGCAGGCGGCCACGGTGCCGTGCAGCAGTTCGGACAGCTGCGCGTCGCGCTGCGGCTGGGTAAGGCCGCGCATCTGCTCGAACACGACCTGGAATGCCGAGCTGACCGTCACGTTCGGTGGGTTCAGCAGTTCCCAGCAGCGCAGCCGGATCCGGGTCCACCGGTCACCGCGCTCCAGCCGGCGCATCCGCGCGCAGGTTCTGGCCAGCTTTCGTCGGACGCCGCGGGGCACTACCGGCTGCAGCGCTTCGGCGGCCGTCAAGCAGCTGGCGATGACGCAGTGCGTCGTGGCTGGGTCTGCTCTGACCTCGATCAGATCCGGGGCGAGCAGTGCCAGCTTGCTGCGCACGCCGTCGTCGACGATGCGGTCATTGACCAGTCGGGCCAGCGCCGCCAGCGCCGGGGGAGTGCATCTGGGATGGTCGGTGAACCGAGCCCCCGCGAGCACCGAGACGTATTCCATCACGCACGCGCCGTCCTCTGGACCGCGGTGCCAACCACGGGAGAGCACCGGGAGCTGGTCCGGAACTGATGTGCCGGAGTCCATTTTCAGCCCGGTGGCCTTCACGAGCCGCTTCATTGCCCGACCCTCGCGCCTGGCCGGTCACCCGCGACCTGATCATTTCCTGGTCGCATCCGTCGCACCTCCTGCTGCGTTGTCGAGATGGCTGCCACCCAGGGGTCTGCCCAGCTGACTGCCGGCTAAACCCAGCGAACGAGTCAACGGCGAAACCCTCAGTTGTGGTGGGCGCCGGATGCCTGCGGTGGCGCAGCTGCTGGGTAGACCGATTGCCAGTTCGGCTCGGAGGGGTGCGCAATCCCGGCGGGGCCGGCGCCGAGCGCCTGGAGCAGGTTGCCGGTGATGCGCCCGATCACTGCGGCGGGACAGGGCCGATCGCCGGGGCACGCGGTGAGGTCAGGGATCCAGGCGTTGGTGCCGGAATCCCACACTCCGGCGTGGCTTTGTGGATCGGTGTAGTAGGTCATGTCGGAGTAGAACACCCCGGCGTGGTGGGTGCGGGCCTGTGCCTGCGAGGCGTCCAGCGGCGAGTGCGCGAAAACCGTCACGTTCGGCGGGTATCCCAGCTTCGGATCGAGGCTGTCGACGTCGGAGCCGATCACGCCGGGAACCTGCTGCCCGTCGCGCAAGCCGGTACCGGCGAAGATCCACGCAGTGGCATCGGCGATGCGCAGCGCGCCTCGGGGTACGTCTGGTTCCAGGAAGCCGTTGTAGGAGCCGCCGACAAAGGTGTCCTCCGGCCAGCTCGCTGGTGCGGACGCCCAGGTGTTGCCGGTGACCTGTAAAGGATCACCGTGGCCGTTGAGTGGGTCCTGCTCGGAGTCGCGGTAATCCACCTCTTGCCGATCCGGACCCAGCGCGGAAGCCTCCAGCCGGACGTGCCGCAGCATCCCGCTGGCCCCGAAGAACGCGAGGTTCACGCCCGCGGCGTTCGCGAACACCGCCGCTTGGCGTTCCCGCAGCGACCAGCATTCGTCGTGGCCCAGCGACAACACCGCCCTGTGATCGATGAGGATATCCGGGTGCTGGATCACCGTCAGGTCGGTGACATAGCTGACGTCCAGCCCGTGCTGTTCCATCCAGCGCACCAGCGGCAGCTCCAAGGCCAGAAAGTCCCCGGTGCCCGCGCCGCCGTTGTAGGAGAATGCGTAGGGCCGGTCGAAGGACACCACCCGCGCCCGCGAGCACAGCGGGTACACCCCCGACGGGCAGGTGCCCTTGCCTACGTAGTAGTCGTAGCCGCCGTAGGGGTTCCACGCCTGCCAGGTAAGCACGTCGTTCTTGACCAGGTAGGTGGCCCGGCTACGCGGATCCCAGACCGTCAATGGGACGTAACTGGCCTGCCCGCCGCTGCCGACCAGTTTGAACAGATAGTCGCCCGGCACGAACAGCGCCGTGATCGCCACCCGCAAGCTGGGTGACCAGTTGTCGCAGGACACCATGTTGATGCCAGGCGTCACTGGGCACGGCGGCTGAGCTGCACCGGGCAGCTCATCCGAACGCCACACCCATCGCGCGCCACTGCCCTGGTAATAACCCATCCGGTAGGCCTGGACACGGAACAGCGGCGCATCCGTCGACACGAACAGCGACACGGTGTCCCCCGCCGCGGCATAGGTCCGATCCGCGAACCCGGCGATCATCCCCGGCGGTGTCCCGGTGATCTTCCAGTCGTCGGTGCCCGGCTGCTGGTTCTCGCGCATCACCCAGGAAGCCTGTACCCCGTCAGGCCCCATGGTCGTCGCATCCGGCGCCGTCGTCGCGGCCGATGCTCCAGGCACTGGCGCAGAGCGTGGCGCGGGATGACGAGCGCACCCACCGATCACCACCAGCAGTACCGCGCACAGGGAAGCAAGAACGAACCACTGGCGTAAGCCCTGGCCCGTGTGTCGCGCTCTCGTGCACGGTGTGTCGCGGTATCCGGCCCGCAGGGTCGCAGGCCTCGGCAGTCTCATCTCGGTGGAATCCATTCGCTGGTCCTCCCGGGGAGTCCTGGGGAAGTCGACCTGCATGGTCGGATGCCATTGCTGGAGCGCGACGAGATCGCGCCCGATCCGGCGACGGCGCGGGACCACGGGATTGTCAGGATGGCGCCCCATACTGCTGCCGACCGGTTGTCCTGGAGACGGGAGGGTGCGGTGGTACAGCGGAATCGGGAGCGGCGAGCTGCTGCTGCGGCGCGGCGCCGGGCGCACCGCCGCGCCTGCGCGGGGCGCGCAGGCGGGGAATCCGGGACCGCTGGTTGGGGCGCCGCATCGTCAAGGTCCGGGCCCGGGCGGGCCAAGCCGTCGGCGGAGACGATCTCGACCGTGTTGCTCAGCGCGGCGCGCGAGCACTGGGCTGGTAATGCCGAGGCCGGCAATCGCATCGCGCTCATCGTGGCCGATCGGTGCGCTGACCAGCCAGGGATCGTGGCCGCGGCGGCGCGGTGCGCGGTGCTGCCCCTCGTCACCGGAGCATGGGAACGTGGCTGGTCACCCGACGACCTGCACCAGATCGCCCGGCGCCGGCTGGACGCGGCCGGTGCCGGCTACCTCGTCGATGCGATCGCCGAGGAATCGCAGTGCTACGCCGAGGCCACTGTGGCGCCGCGGTGGCGCGAGGACCTCAGGCAGATCGGCGCGGTGGTGTGGTGGAAATCCGACCAGGCAGGTGGTCACCTGCTGCAGTGGACCCGCCGCAGCGGAACCGACCTGGCGGACGCGCTCACGACGGTGATCGAGGTGCTGGCCATGCTGCTGGCGCTGCCCGCGCTGCCCAGGATCGTGCCGCCGCCGGGTTCGGCCACCGCCACCACGACACCACGCCGGGGCGTCGACCAGAAGATGTTGTCCCGGGTGCGAGCGCTGCTGGCCAAGGCTGAGTCGACCACTTTCCCGGAGGAAGCCGAGGCGCTGTCGGCCAAGGCCCAGGAACTGATGAGCCGGTACTCGCTGGAGCGGATCGTGGTGGAGACCACCAGCGGCGCGGACGGCGTTGCGGACCCATATCCGGCCGCCGCTCGCCGGCTCTGGCTGGATAACCCGTACGTGGCCGCCAAAGCGATGCTGGTGGGCGCGGTGGCCGAGGCGAACCGCTGCCGCACCGTGCTCGCGGAAAAGCTCGGGTTCACCACCGTGCTCGGTGACGAGGTTGACCTGGAGATCGTGGAACTGCTCAGCACGTCCCTGCTGGTCCAGGCGACCCGGGCAATGGTGTCAGCGGGCAGCCACCTCACCCGCAGCGGGCGCTCGCGTACCAGGTCTTACCGTCAATCGTTCCTGCTCGCTTACGCGACCCGGATCGGGGAACGGTTGAGCACCGCGCGGGACCTGAGCACCGCCACGGTGGCCGATGCGGCCCAGCTGCTGCCGGTACTGGCGGCGCGGGAACGGGTGGTGGACGAACTGTTCGAGTCGATGTTCCCGCAGTCGGTATCCCGGTCGTTCAGCGTCGGCAACGCCGCCGGATGGCACGCCGGCCGGGCAGCCGCGGACCTCGCCGTGCTCGACACCCGAAGGGCAGTGGCATCGGGAGGTAGTTGAGTCAATCCGTAGGCTCCCCGGCTGTGCTGGTGCTGCTGCCGCCATCGGAGACCAAACAAAGCGGCGGTGACGGGCCGCCGCTGCGGCTGGAGGCACTGTCACATCCCGAGCTCGACCCGATCCGGCGCAAGTTGACCGACGAGCTGGTCGCGCTGGCCGGGGATGTGCCCACGGGGCTGGCCGCGCTGGGTCTGTCTGAACACCAGCACGGCGAGCTGCAACGTAACGGCGCGCTATGGAGCACTCCGACGTTGCCGGCGCTGAGGCGCTACACCGGGGTGCTCTACACGGCACTGGACGTGAGCTCGCTGCGACCCGCACAGTGCGCGCGACTGGGGGTGGTGTCCGGGCTGTTCGGCCTGCTCCGGGCGGACGACCGGATACCGGCCTACCGGCTGTCCGCCGCGTCGGCGCTGCCGGGGTTGGGTTCGGTGCGCTCGGTGTGGCGTCCGGTGCTCGGCCCGCTGCTGAGTCGGATCCCGGGTTTGGTGGTCGACCTGCGTTCATCCGGCTACCAAGCGCTGGGGCCGCTGCCGGGAGCGGTGACGGTGCATGTAGTCAGCGACGGCGGGCGCACCATCAGTCACCACAACAAGGCGCACAAAGGTCGGCTGGCCCGGCTACTCGCCACCGCGCCGCGCGAGGTGTCCGACGCCGACGGTGTCGCCCAAATCGCCCGCCGGGCCGGCCTGCGGGTGCTGCAGACCGGCGAGCACGCACTCCGCATTCAGCTGGCTCAGCAGGGTTAATCAGCAGTGGTGTCCGTATTCCCGGGTCCGTAGTTTCTACGGACCCGGGTTGAACCCGAGCTCCACGGCGCGGTGCACCAGCTGCTGCTTGCAGGTGATCCCGAGTTTGGGATAGCTGCGCGCGAGGTGGGTTTCGACGGTGCGCACACCGATGTGCAGCCGCGCGGCGATCTGCGCGGCCGTGTAGCCACCCGCGGCCAGCTGCGCGACCTGCCGCTCGCGTCTGGTGAGTGACCCTGGGTCCGCTCCGGTCCGCGCAGTGCAGCGCCCGGCTGACCCGAGCCGCCGCAGCTGCGAACGAGCCTGCTGATGGCGCACGATGGCGCCGCACTCCTCGAATGCGAGAGCCGCCTGCCGTAACGCTTCCTCGGCGGCACCCCGATCAGATCGTTGAATGGCTTCTGCGTAGGTGACGCGGGCACGCGCCGCCAGCAGCTCATACCCACGAGCGCTGAATCCCTCGACAGCACGTAACGCCGATCGCGCGGCCGCTTCGCGGCGACCTCGCCCCACCAGTGCCCACGCCGTAGCCAGCAGGTGCAGCGTCTGGTGGATCGGCGCGCCGGTGCGGCGCGCGTTGTCTGCGGCCCATAGCGCGACGCCGGCCGCAGTGTGGCCATCGCCGGCGATCACCGCGGCCTCGGCCAGATCCGCGAGAACAAACGCTCTCAGGGCATGGGCACCCATCGCCGAGTAGCCCTCCACCGCACGCTGGAAAGCGGTGGCTGCCGTGTTCAACCGACCGTCGGCTCTGGCCACCACTCCCTCGGCCCACCAGTACAACGGCTCAAGAATTCCGAGCCTTCCGCTATCGATACAGCTCATGTGGTGGAGATGCCGGCGAGCTTCGGTGAGATCGCCCCGCTCCGCGGCTGCCATCGCCGCCCGGGCCGCCAGCCGGACCGACACCCGGGATCGATCCACCGGTTCGTGGCCTTCTGCCTGCCGGGCATGCGCTTGCGCCATGGTCAGATCCCCGGCGAGCAGCTCGATGAACTCACCGCAGCGTCCGATTGTCGGATCATCGGGTGGGTTGGACGCGGCAGCCTGGGCACACCGGGCGCGTGCGGAGACCAGGTGACCCCGGCAGGCATCCAGGCAGGCAAGCAGCGCCAAACTCTGCGACATCCACGACGAGTGTGCGGCTGCCGTGGCCATTGCGACGCTACGCAAAAGCACGTTCTCGGCCGCCTCGAAGCGGCCTTGCCAGCCCAGCGTGTGCCCCAATGCCGCCAGTGCCTCAGCGATCCCGCGTTGATCTCCGGCCTGCTCGGCGTCGACGAGCAGCTGTTTCGCCGCGACCTCTTCGCCGCGCAGGTCACCGGCCCACCCGTGAATCTTGGCCAGCTCCGCCGCTGCTGATCGAGCCGCGACGCCGCAGCCGGCCTGCTGGCACAGTGCGAAAGCCTGCCGGCACTCCCGTGCGCCCGCATCGACGTCACCAGCCCCGTAGGCGAACAGACCGGCAAGCCACAACCGGAACTCGGCCTGCCGTTGCAGGTCGCTCACGCCAGGGAGCAGTTGTCGCATCCGCTGCACAACCGCGATCTCGGGCACGTAGTGCTCGGTGCGATCGACGATGCCCCAAGTTGCCCACCGCGGGAACAACGCATCGAAGACCTCGCACCAGCGCTCGTCGCCGGCCGGCAGGAGGTCCTGCAACATTGAGACGGTCTGCCATGCCAGGCAACCCGATCCGCGCCGGCGGGCGCGACGGATCAGCTCGATCAGCGCGACTATCGCCTCGCCGTCCCCCGCTTGTGCCGCGCGAATGTAGTGCGACGCCGCGGCCTGAGTCCGTCCGGATGCCAGCAGCGTCGTAGCAACCCGCCGGTGCAGCACCCGCCGCCTGGCCGCACCGATGTCGGCATACACCACCTCCCGGGTGAGCACATGGGCGAACGAATAGCCAAGAGACCCTTCGCGCTGCTGCTCGACCACCGTGCCGGCCCGCGTAAGGTGCTCCAGGGCAATCGCGACGTGCTCGATCGGCGACTGGCTGATCCGGGCAAGGTCGTCTGGATCCACCGGATCGCATGCCACCGCAAGTAGCTCGAGGATGGTCAGCGCCGACGAGTCGAAGTGCGCCAGCTCGGTGCGTATCCAGCGGGCAAGCCGCTCTGGAACCGGGCGCAGAGCTGGCGCCTGGAAGTCGGCGTCGGCCTCGAGCACTGCCTCCAGCAGGCCTACGGCGAACCGAGGGTTGCCCTGCGCGCGCCCCACCAACCAGTCCACCAGCGCTGCGGGCACCCGGTTTGGCCCAAGGAAGTCGACCGTCAGCTCCCCGATGTCCCGCCGCGAAAACGGCGCCAGTGCAATCCGGTGTACCCGCGCGTCCTGCTCCAGGGCACGCAGCACCTCCAGGGCCGTCCGGTTACCGGCCAGCTCTGCCGGCCGGGCCGTGGCGAGTACGAACACGGGGCTGCCTGGGCAGTCCCGCCCGAGCCGCAGCAGCATCTGCCACACTGCGTCGTCGCTGCGGGGTACGTCGTCGAGGATCAGGACGATAGGCCGGTCAATACTGGCCTTGGCGAGCAGACCGGGTATCCACTCGACGATGTGGTAGCGAAGAGCTTCCGCGCACGACGCTGCGTCGTGCGCGATGCTGGCATGGCGGGCGAGCGGGGGGAGGCCACCAAGCCCACTCCCGCAGACGCGGCAGACTCGATCAGCTTCTGCGTCATCTTCTAGGCTGCGCGCCCGCAGCCCAAGCGCGTCGGCCCACGGACCGAACGGTGGCATGCCCTGGAAAAGGCAACTGTGCGGGATCAGCCGGACGGCGCCGTGCGGCACCAGTTCGGCCGCCAGCCGGGTTTTTCCCAACCCGGGGTCGCCGAGCACCAAGGCCACTCGGAGCTCACCGAGCGCGCTTCGTTGCCATTCTGCCTGCAATACTGCGAGTTCTCGAACGCGTCCGGATACGAGACGCCGATCGGTGCTCACGTCGCATAATGAGCTGGCAGCGCCGGCTATCATCACGTCTGTCCAGTCGGGTAGATACTGGCGTACCGACTGCGCATACCATTCGCCGCCTCGAATAAACTGTTGACACCTCAGCCGCAGCTGAGCTGGGAAACAACGTTCACCGATCGAGGGTTGCGGTCAACATCGCGGATTGCCCAGAATAAGCCGGACGCCGTGCGGCGCATCGACCCGTGTCCTTATAAAAATAGTTGTCGAACTTCGAATAACTTTGAGGTTAGCAGAATGTATCAAAACTCGTGATCGCCCAAAGGTGGGCGAGGGGCGTGCGAGTAATCATCACTCTTGGTGAGAATGCGATGATTGCTCATCATCCACATGGTCTATGCGGACATCGGCGCAGGTCGCTATGGAGACCTCCCGGGCGGCGTTGGCTCACCGCCGCTCAGTTTGACCCGGTTTTCAACCTCCACGGCATCAGCTCGTCAACTCGGGACAGTCAGCGCCAGCATCGTGGTCACCACGGATGGGGCGGTGCTGGCGGGCGCCTGTTGTTGATCTCCGGTCACCATGTTGCGGATGGTGACGTTGCCGACGGCCCACTCGTCGGACCCGATGATCACTGCGACGCCGGCTCCAGCCTTGTCGGCGCGAGCGAGTTCCTTGCCGAGTTTCCGGATTTCCAGCGGCGTGCTGGTTCGCAGGCCCGCCTGGCGCAACTCGCGCGCAACCTCCCGGGCCGCCTCGGCCACCGTCTCGTCAACGGGGATGACCGCGACATCCACCTCGCTGCGCGGCGCGGGTAACAAGCCGTGCGTGCCGAGGAAGTCCATCAAGGTGACGTCACCCATGCCGAACCCGATCCCGGGGATCTGGGCGGCGCAGAACAATCCGACCAGATTGGCGTACCGGCCACCGCCGAATAACGAGCGGCGATTCTCCGGGCTGGTGTCGAAGACCTCGAAAACGGTCGATGTGTAGTAGTCGAAGCCCCGTACGATCATCGGATCGAAGGTGACCAGATCTCGGGCGCCGCTGTCGAGGACGCGCATCAGCACGGACTGCTCCCGGGCGTCGCTCGGCAGCTCGTCGAGCAGGTCCCCGCCGGCGCCGAGGATCTCGCCCAGCCGGTGGAATTGCTTGTCCGTCAGCCCCACTTCAGCGGCTTCTCGAGCCAGCCGATCTTGCGGGTACTTCTCCCACCGGTCGATGAGTGCGCTCACCTCTCGGATCTGCTCGGGTGCCACCTCGACCATCGTCGTCAGAATCGCGTTCAGCAGCACCCGGTCGCTCACGCGTAATACCCACATGTCCGGCGACGCTTTCAGGGCGGCCATCATGTCGTGGATCAATTCGAAGATCTCGATTTCGCAGGCTGGATTGTCCGAGCCGAAGACGTCGACGTTGATCTGCCAGTGCTCACGAACCCGGCCGCGTTGCGGGCGTTCATAACGGTGACAGTTCGGGTGGCTATACCAGCGCACCGGGAACTGGAGCTTGCCGGCGTGGCCGGCGATGATCCGAGCGACCGACGGCGTCATCTCCGGTCGTAGCGCCAGTCGCCGGTCGCCACGGTCGGTCAACGTGTACAGCTGCTGCTGGACGATCTCCTGGCTGGACTTCGCCTCGTAGATCTCGATCGGTTCCAGGATCGGGCCGTCGTAGCGCAGGTACCCGTACCGTTCGATCACGTCGTACAGTCGCTGGAACACCTGCATCCGCACACTCATCTCGGCCGGCAGGAAGTCACGGGTGCCGCGGTAAGGCGCGGTCGGCAGGTAGTCAGCCACGAGACGAAGGGTAGGCGCCGCCGGGGCTGGGCGTCCCGGGACCTCGGTGGCTGCCTATGTCCCCCACGCGCAGCCGCGCGCTGGCGGCGCACTGTCGTGCTGCCGGCGGGTCGACCCAGGCCGGGAGATCACCGACGGGAGGTTTCGCTCATGGTCACGCTACCCCGACCGCGCCGCCGCCCTGGTCGCCGAACTGAGAGATCAAGGCAGCTGGGTCGGGCACTGGGTCCACCGGACAAGTGATCGCCTCCGACGGAGGGTGGTCCACCGTCGGAGGCGAGAGATTGTGACAGCGCCCGCTATCTCGAGACGACCCTCCGCAAGGCGTTGTCCACTCCAGCGAGGTCGCTGTTGATCGCATCGATGATCGATCCAACTGGCTCGGTCTTCTCGGCGATAGTGGGCAGGCCCGCGTTGACTGCTTGGAGCTTGGAGTTCACGCGCCCCAGAACGCGCGCAATACTGATCAGGTAAGCAGCGAGCACCAGCACTGTGAGCAGTGCTGCGATGATTGTGACTATAGCGGCGGCCGGCATCGCAATTCGCTCCTCACAGAACTCGGGAAACCGCGTTGACGTAGCGGGTAAGGCCGCCCGACACCCGTTTCACGCGGTCGCGGACGGGTACCAGCTGCTTCACATCATCGACTGCGCGGACGATACCCGCGGCCTGACCGTGGATGGTGTCGATGATCCTCCCGACGTCGACGGCGGATCTCGCCAGACGCGCCAGGAGTACCACCACGATTGGTATGACCAGGAAGATGAGGATCGCGTTGCCGACCCACCACAGTGCCATTCCCGTTCCCATGTCTCACCTTCTCCCGATCACGGGATCACGACCCTGTGACTGTGACTGTGACGCCTGGGACTTCTGCGAAGGCAGCGACTCGGCCTTCTCCGCGACCGCGGGCAGCATGGCGCCGATCGCGTCCAGCTGGTTGTTCAGGATGGAGGAGCCGGCGCCAACCAGAAACACGTTTCCTTGGATCGCGCTGATGACACCTCCGCTCACCTGCTCGAGGGCGCTGCCGACGGCACGCAGCCGACGAGTGATCGCAATGATGAACAGCGCCAACACGGCGACCAGTGCCACGATCTCAATGACGGTGAGGACCACGAGCAGTTGCGTGCTCATTTCGACCCCACCCCCAGAAGCTGAGCGTGACGGCTCAGCTCGGCGATGATCTCATCCAGGCTAGCGATGACGGCGAGCGCAACATTGATGTTGGCCGTGTTGCCGGCAACCCCCTGCGCCAC
>JBHELN010000028.1:0-2872 GCA_046263115.1 Pseudonocardiaceae bacterium
TCCCGGTGCGTGTCCAGGACCCCCGCCCACGGGCGGACGGCATCGACCTCCACCCCTTGGACCGATTCCGCCGCGGTGATCAACACATCCGGCAGCCGGCCGGAGGGCAGTTCCACGACGAGATCGTCGATGGCCACGCCGGATCTGCGCTCGACGACGTCCAGGCTGAGGATGTCGACTCCCACCTTGCCCAGCGCGGTGGCCACCGCGCCGAGCGCGCCAGGGCGGTCCGGCAGCTGGACCCGGATCAGAAAGGACATCCGCCGCCGTGCCTGTTCACCCGCCGCGCCAACTCCATACAGATCCTCCATTAGGACGCGCCGATTCCGATAGCCTGAGCGCTCGCCGGCCGCCGATTGTGGCAGAGCGAGGCAGCCGGTCGCGTCCCCCAGTACGCGACCGGGTACCCGGCATCAAAAAGATCCGAGGCTAGACTCGCCGGATCAGCAAATCCCACGAGCATTCAGGAGTCTGCGTGCCCAGCATCTCCCGTGACGAGGTTGCGCATCTCGCCCGGCTCGCCCGGCTCGCCGTCACCGAGGAGGAATTGGACCTGTTCGCCGGCCAGTTGGAGGTGATTTTGACTTCGGTGGCCCGGGTCAGCGAGGTGGCGGCCGAGGACATCGTTCCCACCTCTCACGCGATCGGCCTGGAGGATGTGTTCCGCGACGACGTGCCACGCCCCGGATTGACCCAGCAGCAGGCACTGTCGGGTGCCCCTGCCACCGAGGACGGTCGGTTCCGGGTGCCGCGCATCCTGGACGAGTCATGACCCGGTTGACTCGGCTGTCGGCCGCCGAGCTGGCCGAGCGGATTCATCGCCGAGAGACCTCGGCGGTCGAGGTGACCCAGGCGCACCTGGACTGGATCGGCGCCGTAGATCCCGCGGTGCGCGCCTTCCTGCACCTGGACACCGAAGCTGCGCTGGCCGCCGCCGCCGCCGTGGACCAGGACCTTCACCGCGGGGATTCGCCCGCTTCGCCGCTGGCCGGCGTGCCCCTGGCGCTCAAGGACGTGTTCACCACCATCGACATGCCGACCACCTGCGGCTCCCGGATCCTGCAGGGTTGGCGCCCACCATATGACGCCACCGTCACCCGCAGGCTGCGAGAGGCGGGTCTGGTCATCCTGGGCAAGACCAACATGGACGAGTTCGCCATGGGCTCCTCGACGGAGAACTCCGCCTACGGGCCCACCCGCAATCCGTGGGACCTCGACCGGGTGCCGGGCGGGTCCGGTGGCGGGTCGGCGGCGGCGGTGGCCGCGTTCGAGGCGCCACTGGCGGTTGGCACCGACACCGGTGGCTCGATCCGCCAGCCCAGCGCCGTGACCGGCACGGTCGGAGTCAAACCGACCTACGGCGGGGTCTCCCGCTACGGCCTGGTGGCGTTCTCCTCCAGCCTGGACCAGGGCGGTCCGGTAGCCCGCACGGTGCTCGATGCCGCGCTGCTGCACGAGGTGATCGGCGGGTACGACAAACTGGATTCCACGTCTATCGATGCCCCGGTGCCGCCGGTGGTGGCGGCGGCTCGCGCCGGCGCTACCGGTGAGTTGGCCGGCGTCCGGGTCGGGGTGGTCAGCCAATTCCGCGGAGACGGCTACCAGCCGGGGGTGCAGCGCGCTTTCGAGACTGCGGTCAGCCGGCTGCGTGACCTGGGCGCCGCGATCGTCGAGGTGTCGTGCCCGGCTTTCGACCATGCGCTGCCCGCCTATTACCTCATCGCGCCCAGCGAGTGCTCCTCGAACCTGGCCCGCTTTGACGGCATGCGCTACGGGCTGCGCTGCGGGGACGACGGCACCCGCAGCGCCGAGGAGGTGATGTCGCTGACCCGCGAGGCCGGTTTCGGCCCCGAGGTCAAGCGCCGCATCATGCTCGGCACCTACGCGCTGTCCGCAGGGTATTACGACGCATACTACGGCCAGGCGCAGAAGGTTCGCACCTTGATCATCCGGGACTTCGCCGCGGCGTTCGAGCAGGTGGACGTGCTGATCTCGCCGACCACCCCAACCACCGCCTTCCGCATCGGCGAGCGGGTGGACGACCCGTTGGCGATGTACCTGTCGGACCTGTGCACCATCCCGTCGAACCTGGCCGGCAACGCCGCGCTGTCCGTGCCGGCCGGGCTGTCTGATGACGACGGTCTGCCGGTGGGCCTGCAAGTGATGGCGCCTGCGCTGGCCGACGACCGGGCATACCGGGTAGCCGCGGCCTACGAGGTCGTTCGTGACGCAGCCGATGGGGGCCCGCTGTGGTGCCGGGTGCCCGATCTGGAGGTTGCAGCGTGATGACTGCGGCGGCGCTGATGGACTACAGCGAGGTGCTGCAGCATTTCGACCCGGTGCTCGGGCTCGAGGTGCACGTGGAGCTGTCCACCGCGACGAAGATGTTCTGCGGCTGCGCCAACGTGTTCGGAGCGCCGCCCAACACGCACGTGTGCCCGACCTGCCTGGGGTTGCCGGGATCGCTTCCGGTGCTCAATCGCGCCGCGGTGGAGTCGGTCATCCGGATCGGGCTGGCGTTGAACTGCTCGATCGCGCCGTGGTGCCGGTTCGCCCGGAAGAACTACTTCTACCCGGATATGCCCAAGAACTTCCAGATCTCGCAATACGACGAGCCGATCGCGGTGCACGGGTCGCTTGAGGTGGAGTTGGGTGACGCCTCGACGTTCACCGTCGACATCGAGCGCGCCCACATGGAGGAGGACACCGGCAAGTCGCTGCACGTCGGCGGCGCGACCGGCCGCATTCACGGCGCGGAGTACTCGCTGCTCGACTACAACCGGGCCGGCGTGCCGTTGATCGAGATCGTCACGAAGCCGATCACCGGGACGGGTGCGCGTGCGCCCGAGGTGGCCCGTGCGTACGTGACAGC